>JAQTRI010000001.1 GCA_028711905.1 Candidatus Wallbacteria bacterium
CGGCTCATCAGGAGCTTCAACAGCACCCGCCCCCCCTTCCATTTCCTGCTTCTTCTTTTCTTCTTCTGCGCGGGCGATTTTTTCGCTGATGGCCTTAGCTTCGCTTTCGCTGAAACTGGCCATGGAACCATTGAAGTTCATTGATGCGCCTTCACGCAAGTCCTGGACTGAAAGATCGGTGTTTTCGTCCAGGATGTCGGACATTAACTGTCTGTCAGGTTTGCCTTCAGCAATGCTCTTGAGAATTGAATGTATGTTCATGATTGTGGAGCAGAACTTGATAATATTCGAGTAAAACCCCTTGGACTTCTCATATTCGCCCTTCAAGAAATAAAGCGTTCCCAGCTTGACCATAATCTCGATATCATCATCCTTGAGCTGAAAGGCGATCTGATAATTAGTCTTGGCGTAATCAAGGTTGCGGGTGATAAGACACATATCTCCGAGTTTCATGTAAACCTCGAAATCGTTAAAAATCAAGTCGAGGGCTTTCTTGTAATACGGGACAGCGTTGTCGAATTCCCTGAGCCTGAAGTAAAGATTGCCGATGCGCTTGATGATTCTTGACAGGTTAATGTGAGTGCGGAAATAAACCGACGCCTCCGGGGCCTCCATATACTTGTGAAGAATCTTGATCGCTGAGCGGAAATCTTCGGTGAATTCGTAAAGCTCAGCCAGTTTTTCGAAAATCGGAATATTGGTGGGATCCAGTTCCAGGGCTTTTTCAAATGACTGGATTGAAAGCGGCAGTTCGCGCTGTTCCAGGTAGAAGTTGGCAAGACGGAAATATCCCTGAGCCTTGCGGGGAGAAGCGAAAATGTATTCAGTCCAGAGCGTGACCACCTTATCGAACATTCCCTGTTCGCGGTATATCTCTGCCAGCTTGTCGTGCACTGAGATATTTCCGGTGTATTCAATGGCTTTTTTCAGGATCAGCTGAGCCTCGTACACCTTCTTTCCCTTCAGGAAAAGATCGGCCAGAATCACATAGGGTGCGGCGAATTTATAATTGCACTTAATGGCGTCCTTGATATAGGCATAGCACTGCTCCCACTCTTCATTGGCATAAAAGTTGGACGCTAAGGTGTAATTAGAGTCTGCCCCGTGAACATCAATTTTATCTTGTGCAGGAAGGTTCGCCTGCGCCGGAACAATCGAACTGACCCTTTCGAGGAAATTAAACTTCTGGCCGCGCATGGAATCAAGCATTTTAAACAGGGACATGTCACGCCTCGCAATCCATTAATTTCAATCTTATGGTATCAAATCTCAGAATAATCATGCAACAATCTGCGGCGGAGATGAAAATTCCGAAAAAAAGGAAAAACTTTCATCTGTCAGTCAGCATCTTTCTCTGGGAAAACAAGCTTCACCCTGACCAAAGTGCCTTCACCAGGGCGGGACAGAATAGTGAGCTCGCTGGAGATACTGCGTACCAGAAATATTCCCCTACCCCTGATACTGTAAAAGTCTTCCTGCCTCCACTCGGAAATGTCACGGATCTCGTCAGGGTTGAAACCTACCCCGGTATCCCTGACTTCCAGGAAAAAGTAATTTCTGGACAACCTCAAGTCTACACCAAGCTTGCCTTTGCCATTCGGATATGCATAGTTCATGGCATTGATCAGGATTTCCTCCATCAGCAGACGGCTCTGAAAAACCTGCTGTCCGCTCAACCCGAGGAGTTTTCCCGCCTGAAACAGAAAAAGCTTCAACCGTTTCAAAAATCCGATCTCTGCAGGCATTTCATGTTGAAAATGATAACAGCCTCCCTCCAGGCTGTGCAGACAGATCATTTCCCTCAGAATGAACAGCAGGTCCTCTTCACCTTCCACGCTTTCCACAGTCAATCCCGGGAAGGTTTCAATGAAGATCATTTTCGGGGAGGGTTCAAGTGTGATCATTCTGGGACATTCATCTCCGCTTGAGTAATGTTTCAGACATTCCGCAGTTTCCCTGGAAAGTTTCCCGGTCAATATCACTACCAGCGGAGAACCTTCTTGAGTGATAACATGACCGGATTTAACTGCGGCATCCGGCCCGAAATGCCTCTGCAGCTTTTCGGCCAGCTCAGCGCATTCTCCCAGTATGACCAGTAAAGGTTTTGTTTTTCGCATCCTTCGTTTTAAGCCTTGATCCCGTATCTGATCATTTTATTGTACAGTGTCTTACGGGTGATTCCGAGAAGTTCACTGGCCTGTGCACGGTTCCCGCCGGTTGCGCTCAACACTTTCTCGATATAAGCTTTTTCCATCTGTTCTAAGGAGATGATGCTTCCTGACTGCTGCTCTGAAAGAGCGGATTCTCCAGACTGAGGCGCAAGTTCCTTTTCGAAAAAATCCAAATCCAGCATCTCACGGTTTTCCAGAAGCACAGCCCTTTCGATCACATTCTTCAGTTCACGCACATTGCCCGGCCAGGAATATCCGGTAACAATCCACCTTCCCTTCTGACTCAATCCTTTGACGGATCTTTTAAACTCAAGGTTGAACTTTTCAATATAATACTGTGCAATCAGCATAACATCCTGTCCCCGTTCACGCAGGGGTGGCAGAAAAACCGGTATCACTGACAGCCGATAGAAAAGCTCCTCGCGGAAACGACCCTGACGCACCTCTTCCTTAAGGTCCTTATTGGTGGCAACTATCACGCGGACATTAACCGTGATATCTTCGACTCCACCGACCCGTTTGAATTTCTTTTCCTCGATCACCTTGAAAAGTTTGATCTGCAGCGCAGGCTTCAAATCCCCGATCTCGTCCAGGAATATCGTGCCTCCATTGGCCGCCTCCAGCAATCCCTTTTTGTTGAATCTGGCGTCAGTAAAGGACCCTTTGACATGGCCGAAAAGTTCGGATTCGAAAAGATTGTCGCTGATCGTGGAGCAATTGAGCTCGACGAAAGGAGCGTTTTTAAGCGGCGAATTGAAATGAATCGCCTTGGCTATCAATTCCTTGCCGGTACCGGATTCTCCCTGAATCAGGACTGTACTCTGCGTTGAATCGGCAAGAGACTTGATCAAATTAAACACCTTTTCCATGGCTTCGCTCCTGCCGACAATGCTCTGGAAATCGTACCGGCTGAGAATCTGGCTTCTGAGAATACTGTTCTCGTTAAGGAGAAACTTGCGTTCAATGGCCTTTTCCACAACAGAAATGATGCGCTCTTTCTGAAAAGGTTTTTTAATGTAATCATATGCACCGCTCTTCAATGCGGTTACAGCGTCTTCCACATTAGCGAATCCAGTGATAACTATCACCTGGGTAATGGGACTGACTCTCTGGACATACTGCAGCACATCAAGGCCGCTGGCCCGTTCCAGCCTTACATCAGTGATCACCACATCAATGGCATAACTATCGATCAATTCGAAAGCTGCTTCAGCCGATGATGCGGACAAGCATTCATATTCCCTGTCTTCAAGCCAATACTGCAGTATTTCAACTAAGTTCTCCTCATCATCGACAATTAAAATTCTACCTTTCACCTGGCCCCCTTCCTGCGGAAATCGATTCTAAAAACAGCCCCGCGACTGCCTTCCGCAATTTCTTTCAAACTCAGCACCCCACCGTTGCGCTCAGCCAGCATCATACTGATCGGCAAACCAAGACCGGCTCCTGATTTTCCCTTAGTCGTAAAAAAAGGTTCAAAAATCCTTTTCCTCACTTCCGAAGATACTCCCGGACCGCTGTCGCTGATTTCAACCCAGACAGCAGAACCTTCACTTCCAAAATGGCAGACGATCTCTCCATTGCCGCGCATGGCTTGCGCCGCATTGAGCAGCAGATTGTAAAACACTTGCAGCAATTCGTTCCTGTCAACCCTGACTGCTCCAATTTCTTCTGTTCCGTTGAACCTCATTTTCACTTTCCGCATGATCGGATTGGTGGACAACAGGGAAACGGCTTCTTCCAGCACTTCTTTCAAATCAGTATCGATCTGGGCGACATGAGTATCCGAGAAATGCAGGAGCTTTTCAGTCAGGCTGTTGATGCGCTCTGTCTCCTGAATGATTTTCCTGCAGAATTTCTGTTTCTCGCTGTCAGGAACATCTCCGGCGACAATCTGGGCGAATCCGGAAATGCTGGCCAGGGGGTTGTTGATCTCGTGTGCCAGAGTGCTGGAAAGCTGACCCATGGAAGCGAATTTTTCCTTGATGATAAGTTCCATCTTCATGTTCTTCAGGCTTTCATTTGCCTCTTCAAGTCCCCTGGCTTTTTCCCGCAAATCGTTGTAGAGTCCGGACTTCCAGATCGCCAGTGCCGCGCAGTCGGCCATGATCTCCAGAATTTCCCGCCACCAGCCCAGGGAATTTTCCTGTGCCTTGAAATACAGCATTCCCATTGGAACACCAGCTCTGAGCAGAGGCTGAACAGCCATGCCGCAGATAGGAGGATCAATTCCCCGTATGGAATTCGGGGACATACCGATCGGGGATAAACGATCCAACGGAAGAAATCGGGGAAATTCAGTAGTCCCAGTTTCCTTAACCTGTCCGGAAACTGCTGATAAAATCAACCGGCCATCAGCAAGACGATACACTGCCGCCTGAGTAAAACCGCAAACCTGGCGGATGCTGGAGACAATCAATTCCAGGGTTTGCTCGAGTGTGGCTTCACCGAGCAGCGCTTGATTGATCCTGTTGATTTCCGACAGCTGGAACAACTTGCGGTCCAGCTGCCTGATGATATGCAAAAAAACCTGGTTGCGGTCGCAAAACTCGCCCCTGAAGGTTCGTCCCTCGCTCCCATGGCCGGTCAGTCCCCTGATCTGAGAGGCAACTTCACGAACATCGAATGGCTTGAGAATGTAACTGTCAACCCCCGCGTTCAGGCACTGAAACCGGCTGCCCTCATCAGGCCTGGCGGTAATGACCATGACCGGAATCCCGGAAATCCTCTCATCGGACTTGATAACCCGGCAAACCTGCAACCCATCTATCTCCTGCAACATCAGGTCCAGAATAACGATGTCCGGAGGGTCAGAGTAAAGCGCTGTCAGCCCCTCAGCTCCATCTCTGGCCCAGAATACATCAAAATCTTTCTCCAGAAGATCCTTGAAGAGAAAATAAATGCTCTCCTCGTCCTCGATCAGAAGGAGCCTTTTCCTGGTCAATGGAGACATTGTAAAAACCCTGCTCCAGGTCTTCCTGAGGATTCTGAATTAGTGCTCCAGGCAAAGTTCATTGCACTGTCATCTCCAGTAAGAGCATTTTTCTCATGCCTGGTTTGAGAGTAAAAGACCTGGACTCGATGTATCCTTTGCCTTTGTTGATGAATTCGCTGACCTTCAACTGCCATTCACCATCGTCAAAACGATCGGAAAAGGTCGAGGCCGGACCTGACGCGCCCATACCACTGTATCGCAGATGCATGGATCTTGTGATTTCGGTTGAATTGGTAACACGGTAAGTAAGCAGAACTCTCCTGCCCTTACGGAAGATCTCATAAGTCTGCTGCAACACGAATCCATCCAGATCGTCGTCCAGCTTCTTGAAAAAAGTCAGGCGGTTTCCGCTGCGTTCAAAAAAATCAAAATCCTCAATGGTCTGCCGACCCAGGAATGTCACGCAGAGCCTGTCCGGATCGAAATCGAACAAAGTCCTTCCATCAGGCTTCATATGCACCTCTACCAGCTTGCCGGTACTTACATCAAAAGACAGGAGCATGTCATCGTTTTCCAGAAACACAAAGTGTTTGCCGTCAAACTGGCGTACACCGGTATAGGGTTTAACTGCTTGCAGCGAGTAATACTCCCTGTTCAGCCTTTCCATGACCTCAAAGAAATAGTGCTCCTCGCGCAGAAACCAGTTTTCCATGATCCTGTCGAGAAAAGGCCCGCGATCATCATTCGTGACACGGCCTGGATAGTTGTACTGCAGGTACTTCATCCAGTAAGCCAGTTTATCCGTGTAAAACCTGTCGATCATACTGGATGAGAAACGATAGTGCTCCGGCCTGACCAGATTCTTCAGAATAGATCTGGGCCTGGTGATGAGGATTTCCGGATAATATTCCGGGAAAGCTGCGAAACGCAGAAATTCCATTTTTTTTAGTCGCTCCAGTCTTTCGACCAGGGTCTCGATAAAAGAAAGGTCCTCTTCATTGCCAAGTTCGATATAAAGGGCTAAAAAGGGATAACAAAAGCCCTTGTCTGTGGCTGAGCGCAGAAAACTCTCGCATTCCCCTGCCAGATCGCCCTTGTACAGTTTCCAGGTTTTGTCCATCACCGAAAGAGCCGGGTAGATAACAAGGTCCAGGCCATCCACAGTGTAAGGATAATATTCATCGCGCTTTTCCAGCACCACAGACCGATAGCCCTTTTCCAGGGCCAGCTCGAGTACTTCCTCGTCCACACCCAGATAAGGAGCGGCGAAAATCACCGGCGGAACCCGGAACACCCTGGTAAAATCCTTTTTCCAGTCTTCCATTTCAGTTTCCTTGAGCTTTCTGTTGCGCAATACCGGCAGAAAAGACCTGGTTCCGGCAGTGCCGTAAAAATAGAACCTGTCATCTTTCGACAACCAGGAAGCCAACTCGCCGTTTTTCTTCAAATGATCAAGGTAAACACTGTTAAAAGTGATGTTGACCGGGACTTTAAGTCTTTTCAATTCGCGCAGGAACTTCTCCAGAACAATGAAATCTTCGAACTGGACACTGGGCTGCAGATTGACAAAAAGACCGACCGTCAGAAGATTATCCTTGTAATCCATCATACTGCCGAACTGCAGTGACAACAGTGAATTACCGCCTGATTCTGAGGGATTGTCCGGGTCGAGGCGGCGGAAAATACTGTTGACCATGAAATGATATTCGTATTCTCCAGGTGGAAGATAAAGCCGTGTACGATGCCATCCCTCGCTGTCCCTTTTCATGGGGACTTCGTGCCAGTTGTTGAAAGAACCGTGGAGAGTGACACAGGCACCCTCAGGACAGAAATATGAAAATTCCACACGCCCTCGATTGTCGCTGACTGCGGAGGCGAAGATAAGCAGGGGAAAGCAGAGTATCATTACCAGGAATCTGTTCACAATTATCTCCTCAAATCAGATTGGTTCTGTCAATGTTTATCCGTCCCCTGGAGGCTCAACACGGATAAGTAAATTTTACACAATCCTTGCTATCCATGCAAGCGTACAGCGGTCATTTACTAAAAATTTCTCATTGCCCGTGATTCTGATATAATAGTTCTGAAAACGCCGGGATATGGCGCTCAGTCAACCTTCAGGAGGCCTCATGGATGTCATAGAAATGTTACGCGAAGGTGTAAAACAGAATGTTTCCGATATCATTTTTTCGGTCGGCGCACCTCCTGTGTTCCGTATTCAGGGAAAACTGCAGCACTATGGCAAGGAACCACTGGTTCCCGAAGTCACGAAAAAACTTGTTTACAGCATACTCAGTGATGAGCAGAAAGCCCATTATGAAGAACTCAACGAACTTGACCTTTCGATTTCCTTAAAAGGCATCGGCCGTTTCAGGGTCAATGTCTATAAGCAGAAAAGTCATGTCGGAGCCGCGTTCCGTACCATCATGGAACGCATCCCCTCGCTGGAAGAGTTGAATATGCCTAAAACAGTGGGTACCTTCACCGAGTACCCCAACGGGCTGGTGCTGGTCACCGGACCGACAGGCAGCGGCAAATCAACCACTCTTGCCTCGATGATCGACCTGATCAACACGCGCACCAGTTGTCACATAGTCACTGTCGAAGATCCCATTGAATTCGTGCACGAACATAAAAGCTGCATTATCGACCAGCGCCAGCTCGGACGCGACACCCAGACCTATTCCAATGCCTTGAAATATGTGCTGCGTCAGGACCCTGATGTGATCCTGGTCGGAGAAATGCGCGATCTGGAAACCATCACAGCCACCATTACCTTAGCTGAAACGGGTCACCTCGTTTTTTCCACCCTGCACACTCAGTCCGCAGCGCAGACCATTGATCGTATTGTCGATGTCTTCCCGCCATATCAGCAGGAACAGATCCGCACCCAGCTTTCTCTTACACTCAAGGCTGTCGTCAGTCAGCAGCTTCTGCCCAAGGCCAGGGGTACAGGGCGCGTAGCTGCCAGGGAAATCATGGTCATGAACTCAGCCATCAGCAACCTGATCCGCGAAGGCAAGACATACATGATCCCCAACTGTCTTCAGACCGGTAAGCGGGAAGGCATGATCACCATGGAGGAATCGATCCTTGATCTCCTGCGTCATGGGGATATCTCCCCTGAAACTGCCATGAGCAAAGTACCTGACAAGGTCAAAATCCAGAAGGCCACAACCGGTCAGGGCGCTTTTTAAAAAGGGGGATGAACACAATGAAACTCAACGATCTTTTAACAATAGCCGTTCAGAAAGGCGCTTCAGACATGCATGTCAAGGTCGGACTTCCCCCGCGCTTCCGACTTCACGGCCACTTGGTAAACATCGTGTCCAATGTCATTGACCAGGAAGGCCTGCTGGCTCTTCTGGACCAGGTTCTTGACAAGGACCGCAAGCAGTTTTTCCTGAAAAACTGCGACATTGACGGGCTGCATGTGGTTCCAGGTGTAGCCAGATTCCGCTTCAACATTTTCCGCCAGAAAGGCCTGTTTTCCATGGTGTTTCGCCAGATCCCGCAAAAAATACCCACTGTCCAGGAGATGGGTCTTCCCCCGATTCTTGAGCAGATCGCCGGCGAGGAACGCGGCATCGTGCTTCTGACCGGCACGACAGGTTCGGGGAAATCCACCAGCCTGGCCTGCATGATTGATTTCATCAACCGCACCATGTCGGAAAACATCATCACCATCGAAGACCCGGTGGAATTCTTCCATACTGATAAGAAATGCATTATTTCACAGCGCACCCTGGGAGAGGATGTTCCTTCATTTTCGCACGCGCTGAAGTATGTTCTGCGCCAGGATCCTGATGTAATCCTGATCGGAGAAATGCGCGATTTTGAAACTATTTCCACAGCCATCACAGCTGCCGAAACCGGACATCTCGTCTTCTCAACCCTGCATACTACCGATGCTTCACAGACAGTCGAACGCATCATCGACACCTACCCGGAAAACCTGCATCACCAGATTCGCAAGCAGTTGTCTCTGAACCTTAAAGCAGTTATCTCTCAGCGGCTGGTTCCAAAAAAAGACGGACAAGGCCGTGTAGCCGCGCTGGAAATCATGATTATTACCCCGATATTGCGTAAAATCATCGCCGAGGGTGAAGTGAACAAGATTTACAAAGTCATCTCTGAAGGCGAACTGGAAGGTATGCAAACCTTTAATCAGGCTCTGAAGAAATTCCTGGACCAGGACCTGATTACTTTGGAAGAAGCCTTTAAAGCCGCTACCAGGCCTGAGGAACTGAAGCTGGCATTGCAGATGACGGATTGAGACCTGCTCGAAACGGCATTGCATTATCTCATGGAGAAATCAGTGCCGCCGCTGCAAAAACATTGTGACGGATTCAATCAAACAGTTTGTAATAATTGTCTGTGATGAACTCGCGTTCTATAACTTCGTCACCATTGCACTTAAGCCTGAAAAGCTTTACCGACAAGTTTTTCCCTGATTGCTTTTCCTTCTTATCCAGCCTGTAGCTGAAAGTTAATGGTTTATCGGTAAAAATCTTGATGCTTACGGTCGTATCATTGACCATCCGGGCCGAGATCAGAAACCTGCGGTCAGGAAATGGATTACGGAATGAAAAATCCTTGTCCGGATATACTACTGCCGCGTCTTCACCGGCAGGCACATAATCCAGCCCCGGACCCCTCAGAGAATGATTGTGTTGCTCAATAATATCCATACCGGACAAAAGCACAGGTCCGTAAAGAGATGAGCTTACCTGGCAGATTCCACCACCGACAGATGGCACCAGCTTGCCTCCAACGATACCGTTAGCATCAAGATAACCGCGGGATTTCGTGCGTGCTCCGAGCAGATGGTTGTATGACACTGTCTGCCGTGGTTTGATGATCACGCCATCGATATCGCGCAATGCCAGCAGTAAATTGTTCATGCGACTTTCGTCCTGTGGATCAGCATGAGTCTCAATGGAAGCAGATTCAAAAATCAGTCCCTGTTCACGGGACAATCCGGCAAATGAGAACAGGGGAACGATCTCAATCATCCTGAGCTTGAGATGCAGTTCGGGTTTAGTCAGGAACTCCAGCGACTCGAAATGCCGGTGAATGTTATCCATTACCTCCTGGAGATTGATGCGGGTGGCGTTTTCTTCCCTTGTGATGCGTTCGAATCCCTTGAAATCAGAGATTTTCGCGTCTACCCCACTGCGGGCATGCATCTGGTTCAGTTCTTCCACCCTGTTGCGCACCAGTTCCTCGTCAATACGGAATTCGGTCTCCAGATCATAAACCTTCTTCTTATTGAACAGGGTGAAATTCAATTTGTCCCAGGAATTCTGGATTTTACGGATCTCCATGATCCGTTCCTCGAGATTCCGCCTTTTCATGCCGATGAAATCCTCGTAAGGAATACTGAATCTGCTGCCTTCCATTTCAAGCACCAGGCTTTTCCCGCGCACGATATATCTGAATTCGTCTTCAATGGATGCAGCCGTTTTTTTTACATTAGGGGTGATGAGAAATGTCCGGTTCAGGCACCGAACGCGGAGTTCCGCGCATAACATGAAAGGGATCAGCATCAATATCATGAGGGATTTTTTCATCAACTCAACTCCAGCATTAGTCTCAGTGCCTTTCCAGCCGCTTCAATAACATCGGCAGAAAGACTGACAGGATAACGATCCTCTTCAAGTGCCAGCAAGACATCCTCCGCAGTAGTCTTCTTCATATTGAAGCATGTGCGGGCCGCACCAGCGGAATAAACCGGCTTGTCCGGGAAAGCAGCCTTAAGCTGCTCAATGATACCCCATTCAGTGGCTATGACAAGTTCGCGATTCCCTGTTTCATGAGCTATACGCAGCATGCCGCTGGTAGAAGCCACTTCATCAGCAAGGTCAAGCACGACGGGATCGCACTCAGGGTGGGCTATTATCAACGCATCAGGATGCGCCCTTCTGGCCTGGACTAAATCGGAAGCGCGAAACTTGCGGTGAACATAGCAGTGGCCCTCAAATGGAATGATGGTTTTTTCAGTATGCTTTGCGACCCAGGATGCCAGATTGCGGTCCGGAAGCATAATGACTTTTCCCTGCGCCAGCCCTTTGACTACCAGCAAGGCATTAGAAGAAGTACAGCAGACATCGACACAGGCTTTGACGCTTGCACTGCTGTTGACATAGGCACAAATTGCAGCGTCAGGGTGTTGCGCGCGCAATGAGGCGACATGAAACGGTTCAACCATGTCAGCCATGGGGCAGCCGGCATCAGAGCGAGGGAGAAGCACCCTTGCCTCAGGGTTGAGAATCTTGGCGGTTTCGGCCATAAAGCGCACACCGCAGAAAACTATCAGGCTTCCACCCGCTTCAGCAGCACGGCGTGACAGTTCTAAGGAATCACCGGTGAAATCCGATACTTCCTTGATCTCTGCACGCTGGTAATTATGAGCGAGAATCAAGGCCTGTTTCTTCCGTTTCAGATCAAGAATGCATTTTTTCAGACGCCCGTCCACTGCCACCACTTCCATACATACAGTTGATAGAAAACCATGAGATTATAAATGACATGGGTGTAACACGCAATGCCAAACCCCCGGCAATAATAAAGCAGACAGAGAATCATGCCCGCCAGAAAGCGGTAAAAAAAGATGTCGGGATTGAACTTTTCCGCCAGATCCCCCATGTAGTGGAAATAAGAAAATGCTGCGGATGACACCACTGCCGACAACCAGAAAACAAACCAGCGTATGGGTAAAACCTTGATCAGAAGACGGAAGCATCCGGAAAAGAACAGCACCCGGAAAAGAAACTCCTCATAAATTCCAGCACCCAGGCACGAAACGAACTGCACCCTCCTGGAGACTGAAAGCAGCACGCGTAGTTTTTCCACAGCCGGCTGCAGTGAAACAGCATAAACCAGAGATTCAGCCAGCATGAAGAAGAAGTAGATTAAATTCACCTGCCTGTCGCGTTCCCTCCGGTAAATCAGGAGTGCCGTCAGACACAGCAGAAAAGCCACGGCCAGATGACCTTCGATGTGGAAGTATGCCATGCAGTTCTTAACACAGATATCGGCGTTATTGCGAATCCCGGCAACATCTGAGTGATTGAGGTGAAAAGCCTCGTACTCATAGACAATGAGCAGAGGAAGAGCCATCAGAAAATTGTACCGGAGTTCTCTGGTTTCCTGAAAATATCTTTTCACAGATAAAGGCAATTGCATCGTTTACCCGCGCCGGGCCGCACACCGTGGCATGTACAAACGCGACTGAGTCCCCTTCCCAGAGTTTTTAAAGCACAAGCCACTCAAAGAGCAGTCGTCATTCAGAACAATCTTGCAGGTGTAATGCAGGACGGACTAACCCTTTTTCAGGCCTGCATCACCATTTCATTGCCGGCCTGCAGCTGCTCTTTTTTCCCCTTGTATTTTTCCAGTGATTCAGCCAGCACATCCATAGCCCGCAGCAGGCTTTTCTCATTCAGGATATATGCCAGACGCACTTCGTCCAGTCCCATGTTCGGGGTCGAATAAAATCCCTGCGCCGGAGCTACCATGACAGTCTCCCCATTGGAATCGAAATCAGTCAAAAGCCAGAGTGCGTAATGCTCGGCATCAATCACCGGCAGCTTGGCAATGACATAAAACGCGCCCTGCGGTTTTTTGCAGATCACTCCCGGCATCTTGCTAAGGGAATTAACCACAATATCGCGCCTGTGCTGATATTCGCTGCGGATCTTTCGGTAATAATTCTCATTCAACGAATGCAGAGCCACTCCGCCGATCTGTTCAAGTGTAGGTGGGCACAGGCGGGCCTGGGCAAATTTCATGATGCCGGACATCAGTTCCGCATTTTTGGAGATCACGGCTCCCAGCCTGGCCCCGCACGCGCTGAACCTCTTGGAAATGGAATCCACTACAATGAGATTCTGGGCAGCCTCCGGGAATTCCATTACAGACACATGCTTAAGACCATCGTAAATGAACTCGCGGTACACTTCATCGGAAATCAGGAATAACCGATGCTTGACAGCGATTCTGATCATCATTTCTACTTCATCCCGGGTATAGACTGTGCCGGTGGGATTGTTGGGATTGCACAGCATCAAAGCCCGGGTGTGGGGAGTAATGCGCTTTTCTACCTCTTCCTCTGCAGGCAGATGAAATCCATTTTCAGCAACTGTGAGCACAGGCACAATGGTCAGCCCTGCCTGAGTAGCGAAACCGTTGTAATTCGTGTAAAATGGCTCTGGGACTATGATCTCACCACCCGGATCAGCGACAGCCAGCATGGCGAAAATAATAGCCTCCGAGCCACCGGTTGTTACCACTAAGTGTTCCTTTTCAATGGCGAAATCAAGTTTGTTGTAATATTTCACAAGAGAATCGCAGTAATCGGCGGAGCCTTGTGAA
The DNA here is from genome assembly GCA_028711905.1 of Candidatus Wallbacteria bacterium. Lineage (GTDB taxonomy): Bacteria > Muiribacteriota > JAQTZZ01 > JAQTZZ01 > JAQTZZ01 > JAQTRI01. The sequence continues at coordinate 13,483 of JAQTRI010000001.1, forward strand.
GGACCATAAGCTAGAATTTTTTCCTTGTATTCCCGGATCGCTTTGAACATGATATCCGGTGTTTCAATATCAGGCTGCCCGATATTGAGGTGAAAGATCTTCCTGCCCTTGTCCTTAGCTGCCTGGGCATATGGCGTGAGCTTGCGGATCGGAGAAGCCTGCATTTCCTTGGCGCGTTTGGAAATTTTCAGCTTGTTCATGATTACCCCTTTCACTCCCAAAAAAATCATCCACCGGCACATTAGTCAGCCGACAATTCACATTGTATCCCCGCCAAGCACTGCAGTCAAGCGCAGCAAGGGCTGACACCAAAGCGCGACCATTTTATGACGCGGTACTCCGGGCAGTAATTTTCTCGCAGGATTGTCAACCCGCCCGCCTTTTGCGTATAATTATCATAACCAGATGAGCAGCAAATCCAGGACTTTTTTCAAGGGTGATGTCATTTTCCGCGAGGGGGAAACCAGTCGCGAGGCATATCTCCTGTTGAGCGGCTCCCTGGAAGTGGTTAAAAACGGTGAAGTCGTCGCAGAAATCAAGGAAGAAGGCAGTTTCATAGGAGAAATGGCAGTGCTCCTTGGCGAACCGCGTACAGCGACTTTACAGGCCAAAGAAGACTGTGAACTGGGCGTTGTTACAGACAAGAATTTTGATTCACTGGTGCAGAAAATGCCTACAGTAGCCTATAAACTGGCCAAAAGTCTGGCCTTCAGGCTCAGGGAAACCACAGCTGAATTGATCGGTTTGAAGCAAAGCCGGGGAATTCCGGAAAACGAGCCTTGCCCACCGCCAATTTCTCCCCCCTCTGCCGGTACAGACCAAAACACCTCTCCCGCCAAAGTTGATACTATCAATGATATGCTCAGCCAGGGACAGGCCAAGTATGACGAAAAAGATTTCATGGAGGCCATTACCATCTGGCAGAAGGCTGCAGGACTGACCGGCGACAGTTCGATGCAATACCTGATCCAGAACAATATCAGTTGCGCGTATCTGGCCATGGGAGAGTTGAAAAAAGCTATGGTTTCCATGGCCGGAACCCTGAAAGTCAATCCCAGGGGGGAAGAGATTTTATCCAATTTCGCGCTGCTGTACTTGAAAACCAGCAATCAGCCCAAAGCCCTGGAACTTTATCAGAAGGTTCTTCAGATCAACCCTGAAAATCAAAAAGCCAGATCCAACATCGAGGTTCTCGGAGGAAACGGAGGATAGCGTGTCAGAGAACAGTCATGAGCTACTCGAAAAAGTCAATTATGCCTGCACTTTGAATTCAACCACCCTGACCGCTGTACTCAGTATTTTAATCAATAAAGGACTGATTACTGCCGAAGAAATGCAGGAAGCGTTCGAAGAAGCCAAATCCAAGATCCAGGCTGTTAAGTAGCTGCTGTTCGCAAACCGCCTTTGTGCAAGAAAAAAAGCCCCTGTTGTCAGGGGCTTTTTTTATGCGATACAACAATGAATCTTTAATTTAAATGCAGCCAGGACTGGATTATGGGGCTGAACTTCACTGTCAGCCCTGCTGTAATGATGCTGACCATGCTCAGGAGCTTCAAGAGAATGTTCAGGCTCGGTCCGGCAGTGTCCTTAAAAGGATCGCCCACAGTATCTCCCACAACGCAAGCCTTGTGGTTCTGGCTGCCCTTGCCGCCGAATTCTCCGCCCTCAATAAATTTCTTGGCATTGTCCCACGCGCCACCTGCATTGTTGAGCATGATGGCTATGGCAAAACCGCTGGACAGGCTCCCGATCAGCAACCCGAGCACCCCGGAAACTCCAATGACTAAGCCTGTCAATATTGGAACAGCTATCGCCATCATGGAAGGAATGATCATTTCTTTCTGTGTTGCCTGAGTCGAAATAGCAACGCATCTGGCATAATCGGGCTTTCCTGTTCCCTCCATGATTCCGGAGATTTCTCTGAACTGACGGCGCACCTCTTCAACCATCTGACGGGCGGCTCTCCCCACGGCTTTGATGGTCATGGCGCAGAACACCAGAGGAAGGGCTGCGCCGATGAACATACCGACCAGCACATAAGGATTCATCAGATGCACTGAAAAGGTTTCCATGAACCACTGCATGCCTGCCTCGTTCAAATCCTTGACGCCGACCTTTTCCACGCCACCCATCAGGGACTTGATCTGCACAATCTTATCAGGAGCCATGGATGCCACACGGATCAGAGCCACACGGATTTCCTCGAGATAAGCAGCCAGCAGAGCCATAGCTGTGAGCGCTGCTGACCCGATGGCAAAACCCTTTCCTGTAGCGGCGGTTGTATTGCCGAGGCTGTCAAGGGCGTCAGTGCGCTGCCGCACCTCAGGGCCCAGATGGCTCATTTCAGCATTGCCCCCAGCGTTATCAGCGATAGGGCCATACGCGTCAGTAGCCAGTGTGATTCCCAGGGTTGAGAGCATACTGACAGCAGCCATGCCTATGCCGTAAAGACCCAGCGAAATATTGGAAAAACCGCCGGCCAGAGAGAAACTGACTAAAATACCAACGCAGATTGTCAGCACGGGAAGGCCGCAGGAAAACATGCCAACAGCAATGCCTTCCAGAATGACGGTGGCCGGACCGGTCACTGACTGCCCGGCAATACCTTTGGCCGGGCCGTATCCATAAGATGTGTAATACTCTGTCGTCTGTCCGATAATAATGCCTGCCAGAAGTCCGGCAATGATCGAGCCAAAAACACCCTTATTGCCGGGAAGGAGATAGAAAACCAGGAGTCCGGAGGCAATGACGATCAGTACCGACGAAATGTTCACTCCGCTGCTCAGTGAGCGCAGAAGATCCTTCTGGGTGGCTCCTTCCTTAGTGCGTACGACAAAGATACCGATAATCGAGGCGATAATGCCGATTCCAGCGAGAATCATCGGCAGAATCACGGATTTCAGCATCATTTCATTGTTGCCGTAAAACGCAGCCACGCCAAGAGCTGCCGTTGCCAATATAGATCCGCAGTATGATTCATAAAGATCCGCACCCATGCCGGCTACATCCCCGACATTGTCACCGACATTGTCCGCGATGGTGGCCGGATTGCGCGGGTCGTCCTCAGGGATGCCGGCTTCAACCTTGCCCACTAAGTCAGCTCCCACATCAGCGGCCTTGGTGAAGATTCCGCCTCCAACCCTGGCGAACAGCGCCTGTGTGGACGCGCCCATGCCAAAGCAGAGCATTGTGACAGTGATTTCCTTTAAAGTCATGCCATATAGAAACAGGCAGATGAACCACAGGCAGATATCCAGAAGCCCGAGGCCTACTACTACCAAACCCATCACCGCGCCACTGCGGAAAGCCACTCGCAATCCCTTATCTAAGGATTGCCTGGCAGCCTCGGCAGTACGCGAAGAGGCCTGAGTAGCTGTTTTCATGCCCAGGAAGCCGGACAATCCTGAAAAAAAGCCGCCGGTAATGAATGCGAACGGCACCAGCGGGTGCTGAACATGAAAAACAAACGCCAGCAGCGACAGAAAGACGAACAGGCCGATGAAAAAATAGGTGACTACCTTGTACTGCTGATTCAGGTATGCGGATGCTCCATCCCTCACATGCTGGGCAATGGTCTTCATAGTGTCATTGCCTTCGGGTTGCCTGATCAGGTCTCCATAGAAAAACCTGGCGAAAATCAGGGCGATAATCGAGCAGACCGGCGCCAGCAACCAGATCTTAGGCAGATCTTCCCAACTGCCGACATAGGTTCCGACAGCTGCAAGCAGTGCGTTTTCCATTACCTGTCCTCCTGTTGTTATGAATGAGAAACAGCATACTCTGTTCAGAAGCCCTGTGTCAATGGAAGAATGCTATCCGTCCATTCGATTTCTGCCGATAGGTTTCCGACCATGAAGTCGATTTTTCTGACTTTATTTTTCTTGTGCTGCTTAGCTTTGCCCGCAGATACCAGCGAGACCGGCAAACCTGCTGTTTTCGAGATTTACGAAAGCGTTTCAAGGATGTATGAGACAATTTCGTCAGGCCATGGCACAGGTTTGGATCTGACTGCCGCATACAGCGCCGGTGTCGTCCTGAATATGATGATCAGAAAGATATTTTCCGACAGGGAATTGGTCGCTTCGCTCAGCGACCAGGAAATGATCGACATGCTGAAGATACTCGAGGAAAACGACAAGAATCTCTATGCTCTGGAGGAAAAGGCACTGCAAATGAGCCTGGGGAAGGACAATGAAGCAGGCAGGCTCCAGCAGAAAGCTCTGGAACTGGCGCTCGGTTACCAGGAATCCAGACCTTTAAAAAAACTCCTGCCTGACTCTGACGGAGAACAAAAAAATCTGCGCCTGTCCGGAGACCTCCGCCTGCGCTTCAAAAGCAGGGAATACGGAGATCAGGATATCCAGGCTGCGCTCAACAGGAATTCGTGCGAAAGCAGGATGGGGCTGAACATCGACATCATCAAAGGTAAGTCCTTTTCGCTGCATACCCGCCAGGAAGGCACAGGCACCTGGTCATCGTCGGAAACGGGCTGGAATGAAAACAAGGACACCTTTGATCACCGTGAAACGGATTTCAATACTGTGCTTGCCTTTCTGGAGTTCAAATCCCGCGGACTCTGGACCCGGGCCGGTCGACAGCAGTATACGATCGGCAATCAGCTCTTAGGTCGTGGAATCGGCGAAGGGATTCTCATTCAGCGCAGCTCGGACCGCTCTGTACTAAGCGCTGGAGGGTTCAAAGGTAACGACAGTATTTCAGGGGACCGTGTCAGCGCAGACAATGGCCTGGGGCTTTTGTTCACCGAATATTCAGTTAATGTGGATTCTTTCCGCAGCTCCATGTACCTGTTCGGCGAGTCCAACTACAGGGTTAATGACATGCAGACTTCTTTCTATCTGGCATCCTTGAAAAATCCCTTTGACCTTAAACTCAAGCCTGAGATCACTCGACAGCAATCCGGCATGTTCGATGGTTATGCGGGCACATACAATTATTTCGGCATGGCTCTTTCCGGAAGCCTGAGAACCGACCTGCACCTGCTGGGGGAGCTATGCTTCATGCGCTGGGAAGAGGATCTGATTATCGACAGCAGGCATTCAAACGGCGATGAAGCATATCTCATAGGCATCAAAAAGGATCTGCCGAAAAACCGCTCGCTTAAATGGAGCTACCTGAGGATGGGAGATCAATTTTTCCGTCCCTTCCAGTGGGAAACCGATTCATTTATGCATCCTGGGGAGGAAATGCTGGCCTATGACGCAGGATATCGCTTTGATTTCTCAGACAGGTGCCTCGAGTTTTCCAGCCCGGTCAACAAAAGACTGTCTCTTACCGCAACCTATGAATCCATCAAAGACCGCCGCACTCTGCGGCCTTCATTACTACCGGATGACCGAACCATCATGTCCTTTAATCTCTCCGGACGCTTGAGTCAGGATTCATCCCTGAAGCTGACACTCAGGAACACGAGCTGCAACAACAATACCCTTTACCAGGTGGTAGACCCTGTCTCTCTTTCGGGGTCTATGGAACTGGGGAATGCCGCCGCTTCAGGTATAAACCCGCAGATAAGAGTGGATGATGTGATGATCTTACGGGCGGAATTTGAGATGGTGTTTTAGCAGGGATAAGTGGACAAGCGGGGAAGCGGACATACGATACATCACCGCTTAAACACATAACCGCTTAAACGCATAAATGCTTTACGGGTTCTAAGTTCTAAGTTTTAGGTTGTATGTTGTAAATTCTAAGCGGAAAAGATGTTCCTTCTTACCTGAATAAAACCTACAACCTATCACCTATAACCCATTACCTATTACCTACTCCAAAGGCCGAGCGATGAGCAGGCGAAGCAGATGGGCCACGGCAGTTCCCAGGCAGGCTGTTCAAAATGGTCCGGATGCACAGCCGCACGAAGAAGCGAGGCCGCAATGTACTTAAGGTACATGAGGACCGAGCGATGAGCAGGCGAAGCAGATGGGCCATTTTCAACAGCCGTTACTCGGATTCCCACTGAATGTATGTTTTCTCCTGCTTATACCATTCCTGCATTTCTTTATATGTACCCTTTGCCACCCGGTCGGCAGCCTCTTCCACTGCTGCCCCGGCTGCTGCCAGAGCACTCTTCCACATGCCTGCTTCAGCATAAGCAGCGGCCAGAGTGTCAAGATGGCGGGAATCCCGCTGCAAGGCTACAGCCCTTCTGGCGTGAGCAATGGCCAGCAGACCGTTCCGGACATTTTCATCGCGGGCGGTCGCCTAAATCCAGGCTATGGAATTGTATGCAGCTGCGCTGCCCTTGTTCAGCACCAGAATCCTCCGGTTATCCTGCACAGCATTGTCATACTCTTCCATGAGCGCCAGCAATCTGGCCCTGTTGCGAAAATTGCTTTCATCTGGTGACAGTTTGATGCATCGGTTGTAATCCTCAAGAGCATTCTGAACATCACCAAGTGCGATATGAACTGCAGCTCTGTTTGAATATGCAGTCAGACAGTTCAGGTCGATCTCAATGGCACGGGTGAAATCGGCTGCTGCCTCATTCAAAGATTTCTTCCTGAAATAAAGTGAACCACGATTGATCAGGGCTGTCGTGTTTTCAGGCACAATCTTCAGAACATCGGTATATCCCGCTGAAGCCTGATCCAGATCACCCTTCATCATATATGCATCGGCAAGAGAAAGACGCCCCTGCCAAAAATCAGGCTTAGCTGCAACGCTTTTCTGCAATTCCACAATAGCCTGATCGTACTTTCCTTCCTGGATCAAAGCCTGACCAGCAGCGAAACTGTCTTCAGCCCGACCTGCGGCGCACAGGCAGAAAATCATTCCCAGAGTCATGCCATGTACTATCAGTGCCTTATGCATAATCCTCTCCATCACTTGCAACTGCCGTCAATCAACCAGCATCAGCATGATTCGCGATGCAGGGGAAAATGATTATTCGTCCCTGCATCAAATGCTCTCATCCTACATCTTGCACAGAATCAGGAATAGAACAAATCTTACCATAAATACACTGAAAATCCAATCATCCGCTGAACTTGTCAGAGCTGAATCACAAGCCCGCTCAACCAGTTATCCATTGAAGAAACAGTGATCTCTTCAGAATACAGCACAGCGCCTGATTGATCGATAATTTCAATCAGGTACGGAACATCAGTGTGAATCTTTTCCACCACAAAGAACCCTTCTTCATCTAAGGGTTGTTCCTTCGGTTCATCGAAACCCTTGCTGTCAGTGCAACGGATTATCAAGGATTGCAGCTCCAAATCCGATCCGATATTACGATACACGAATCCGTCAATGCCTCCGGTTTCCACCAGTGCAATATCATAACTGGCGCAGGTTCCAGGCCGCAGCTCGAATGCTCTCACCGGCTCTGCGGGAACTAAGAAGGAATAGTAACTTTCCATATCCAGTACAGTCTGGATCTTCTGGCTGGTGGGAAGACCTTCGAAGCGATAAAAACCCTTTTCATCTGTTTCTGCCTTCTGACCACCGGCAGTGAGGCGAACCCCTTTCATGGGTATATTCCCCTGTTCAGTTCTCTGAAAAATCACTCCCTGAATTGCGCCAGTCCTGAAAACGCTATATTTATCAGGTGCTCCCTTTGTGGAAAAGCCGAAGTATGAAATCAGGCGCAGATTGACGCGGAATCCTGGCTTTCGATATTGTAGTTTCCTGACAGGTTCACAGTCCTGTTAAATCCCGAAAGTTCGACATTGACTGAATTCACATCCTCTGCCGCTGATTCTGAGTTGGTCCAGCCCACCTTGAAGTTTTCCCTGCTGAATGAAAGGACTCTGGTGCTGCCACTCTCAGAGCTGCGTGTGAAGAACTGGAACTGATTGATTTTCTCGCTGCGCTGGCTGATGTCAATGCCAAATCCCTCTGATCCGCCTGAACCTGAGAAATTTCCGGTCAGGTTGATGCGATAATCGGCTATCCCTTTTTCCAGGCCAAGCTGAAAATCATTCTTGCCGTATGTCAGGTCCCTGATATTGTCAATATTCAGCCGCAGCACACCAAGCGGGCCCGCAACAAAAGGTTTGCTGAAATACATGCCCAGCATTCTGTTTTTGTCGCGTTCATCGAACCTGCAGTTGATGGCACTGCCGAACATCCGCGAATTCAGGCTGACCGAGTTTTCATACTTGTAATTCGCATACCCGTCAGCAGCAGGAGGAATGCCTTCAGCGTCAGTGCGCCGGTTCTTGATTTCCATTTTTGTGGCTTCATTGATCTCAAGGTTGGTGTTCAACTGATAAACTCTGGCATCAGCGACCTTGGCGGTTTCAGCGACCATCATAGTACGCATATTCGGCATAAAAGCCACATTGATTCCTGTCACATCTAAAGGATCTCCGATGACTGCCGGGGTATTGAGATGATAGTACCCCAGCGACAGATTTTTCATGAAACCATATCTGACATTAACATAGTGAAGTTCCTCCGTGCTATGGCCGTTTTCATACCCATTGGAAACGAAAAAGTCAGACTGTCCCACAGGCAGAATATAGCCCCGATCATGAGGAACTGTAAGGCGAATGTCTTTCTGATCCCTGTCAGGATAATATACCTTCCACAAAAATGAATCCCCTGAGCTGGCTGGAATATCGCTGAAATCTGCATACCCGCCCTGGTCCACCTTCAAAGTTTTAATGAACAACCCGTTCCGGAAAACATCGATCCCAGTGCCTGCCGGAAAAGGCCGCTGGAAACTGAGATTGATGTCAAACTGGTCTGTGGCGTTTTTTTTGACTGCGACTCCCCTGATAACACGCGTCCCATCGAAAATCTCCTGCCTCAATGTGTATGAATCGCCAAGCACAATGCGTGAAAGGTCGAATCTGTCCCGTACGGTCAGGGAAATCTGGCGCAGATCGTCAATCGGGGAATCATTTTTTTTCGCATCAGCAAAGTCATTGTCATAATCAATGTAAAAATCCCCGAGTTCAGTGTCAATGTTCAGCTCACCCTCCATTGGGGTATGCTCCTCTCTTTCCTTTTCATTGCGCGTAGCATTGAGTTGAATTGTAAAACGCGCGGAAACAGCGCCAGGCATCGGTCTGTACACAAGCGCTTTATCCAGATCTTCCCTGAACTTTTTATCAGCTTCGGAGCGCTTGACTGAAAGCTCTCTTTCCCATTCCAGCATTCTTCTGGTCTTGAATCCGGGCTCAATCCTTAGCGCATACTGGTTGAGGTTCCATGATGCTTCAACAGGCAGCCACCTGGACAGCTGATCATACCTGATCCAGACCTGGCCTTCGCTTTCAGCTATTGACTCCGGAGGAAGCACGATCGTGCCTTCCGGGTTACCTGCCACTTTCTGCTCGATATCCACCCAGTATTGTCTGCGACCAGGGTTGAGGACAAACATTTTCCTGGAAGAATAGGCCTGAGTTGATTCATCGATGAAATCCAGCCAGTTAACCAGAATTTCCTGCATCGGGACAAATGGGTTTTCGTCATAATCGGACTTGACATGGAAAAATCCATTGCCTCTGATCTTGCCAAGAATCATGGCAATGTAAGCGTCATCCAATTCCGGATCTTCAGATGCGCAAAACGCCTGCGGCGCAAAAATCAGGCATGCCGGAATGATAAAAAAAAGCCATGAAAACGGGAACCGCTTCATTCAAAGATTAACGGCATAAATAAGGGAAAAATAATATGGAGAAGCGGACATGCGGACAAGTGGAGCAGCGGTACATTACCACATACCCGCTTAAACGCGTAACCGCTTTTCTGCTTATCAATGATGGATTATCACTGTCAATTCAAAATTAAGCATTCAAAATTCAAAATTACCAGATATGAACGGCAATTATTTGATTTCCACAACCGTTTCACCCGGTTCAGCCGGCACATCCTGCAGGAATGATTTCCACTGCACCCTGACGCGGGTTCCCCTGGGTTTCTGCTTGAGCATGAAGCGGTAGGAATACTCGGTTTCCCTGTATGTGATGAGGCGGATCAGCCCCAGATCCTCGCCAGTATCAGCGTCAGTGAATGTAAATTCACCGGGATAGCGCCATATCGTTGGATTTTTCATCACCAGATCAACAAAGTACTGTTCCTTTTCAGTTCCACTGGAAGCGCTCACTGAAATGCGGCTCTGTTCCCTGGTGCCGAAAGAGCCAAAAAATGGAATGCGCAGCTCCAGAATCCATTCGATCTTGGTGCCAATACCCTTAGCGTCTGCCTTGATCTCATCAGCGTCCTTCTTTTCCACAGGCAGAAAAACGAAATTAGCCCGGTACTCGCCCTTTTCCAGAGTTTTTCCCGGCTTGACAGAAAAGCGCACCATGCGTTTGCTCTTGGGTGTAAGCCTGACCACCTTGGGGCTGACCACAATAGAATCAGCTATATTCTCAATGCCTGCGACAGTATCGTTAATATGCCTGCCAAAGCCCAGTTCCTGAGGAGTAAAATATTTGGGGTCGATCTGGATGCGGAATGATTTGTCAGTATCATTAGATACAATGACAAACCCGGAGCGGCTGGAACTGAGGTTAACCTCAACTACAGTGGGGGCTACTGAATAGCTGGTGATGACCTCTGCCGCTAGTGGAAAAGAATGCAGCATCAGGCAACAGACCGATAAAACCAGCGCAATTCTCAGCATGTCATTTCTCCTCGGCGCAAACTTCCATGTTCTATACAACAGATAGCATACAATCTACAAGTAACAAATAGCATAAAAAAACCCCCTGCGCAAGCAAGGGGTTGGTGGTACCGGTTATCTGAGACTGAAAAGGTCAGGGAAAAACAACTCTGATGGTATTGACTCCGGCGTAGGTTCCGCCAATTTCGCCGCCGACAAAATTAGCCGTGGCACCAATATAAAATGTGTGAGCCCCTCCAGCATCCAGAGCAAAAGTATTGGTCAAAGGGTCGATCGCAAAAGCCACTTCACCGCCTCCACCATCAACAGTGAAGGTGTCGACTGTAATTGTATTACCCAAGCCATCATCCAGAGTGGTCGTGGCATCAATCAGGCTGGCCTGGTAGTTCTGGGAAGCCGGACCGGACACAACAACTGTTGAGCGAACACCGGGAATTGTCGAATAATCGGTAGTGGCCCAAGTTTGAGGAGACCCGTCAGCATAAATGGTCAGAGCATCGGCAGCGGCAGGAGAAACCACTGTGCCGAAATCAAGCATTGTATCAGAGTCAACCATAATGCTGGCAAGCACAATACACTGTACATCAAAGTCCTCGTCCTCATTGGCCAGACCCAGAGTAGGAAACAGCAGGCTCACAGAGAGGCAGAGCAGCAGAAACGCTTTTTTGTTCATGTTGTCCTCCTTGAAACTGTATTGCGAAAAACTTTTTTCTTCAACTTCCTAATTTAAATATAACACATATCAACGAAAAAAGCAAATCCAGATAATTTCGTTGCAGGGCAATTATAATCAGCAATGTCGAATTTCGAATGAAGAATGCTGAATGAAGAAACTGGATTGGAAGCCTATTCTGTAATTCATAATTCAAAATTCATAATTCAAAATTCTCATCAGTTCAGTCCAGCTGTATGACTAAGGTCTTCCCTGCCCGGTAAAATCCCGGGGCCTGATTAGCCTGCATCACAAGCGTGCCTCCAACGAAAAAAGTGCAGTTGAAATCCTTAAGCTGTCCGGTCATGTGTGCTGCCTGATCACCTGTCCCTGATCCGATGCGGAAATCCCTGATTTTCAGTTCCTGGCCGCCACTGGTCAGTGTCAGGTCGTCTTCCTTGATAATGGCTGTGATCATCTGGTTCCCATCAGCTGAAATGCTGAACTTTCCCGAAGTTCCGACCGGATTCAGCTCAGTAGTCTGTATGACAAAAGCCTGATCGTGTTCAACAGGGAACAGCTCTCCGAACGAAAGTTCCCTGTGCCTGACATTGGTGACTGAGTTGTAAACGCCGGCAATGATATTAAAAGGAATACTGGTCTTGATCTCACCCTTGACATCCTCTTCCTTTTCCAGAGCCAGATCAGGTGTTTCTAAGGAAACCGGTATCTTAGAGATGTCAGCGCCAAAAGGAGAGTCATCTGCAGCGCGACAGATAAAGGCCAGGAAAATAAAAATCAAACCGGTAATTCTCAGCATGATTCCTCTGAAATAAGTATAGCCTTATTCAGGGGGAAAATTCAAATAGCCTTGCAGACCGGCAGTATGCACCCCTGTGAGGAATCACGAATGTTGAATTGTAGAGACGCAATGCTTTGCGTCTCATCCAGATGATCGTAGAGGTAACGCGTTAAAGCGGTTAAGCGTGGAAGCGGGAAAATGCTGTCCGCCGGACCAGGCAAACCTGCCCGGCAAGTCGCAGAATGTTCAAGGTTGGCGAACTGCCCGGATTAATGTAAAATGGTCCTGAATAATAATCCTTTCCCAGAACGGGGGCATGCATGAAGATAAAATTCCACAATGAATTTGCGGTCAATACTGACGGCCATATTGTCATCACCGGATTTTTGGATTACAGCGGAGAAATCAAATCTTTCGATGTCTTTGCCGAGGCCATCAGGGAACCGGGAAAATCAGCTGCTCCTGATCCGAACAGTGCCTGTTCCTTTTTTCCACTGAACCAGGGAGACCCTGAACGCGTTTTTTTCGTCCTGCTGCAGGAAAAAAACCCGGTGCAGGACCCTTCGGACTCTTTAGGTACAGCCTTTACCATCGGTTTTTCCATTGAAGCCGGTGGAGATAAGCTGGAATGCAAGATAATCCTGACTGCCAAGGGCGTTGAGATCGTTTCCGGCGAGGGGATTGTGTCGGATCTGTCCGCTGAATTCCCCCAGGCCGTTACTGACGAAGAATTGGAGCGCCGAATAAAAATGGCCGCAGAAACCTACTTGAGTGACGAGGGATTCGCATCCGAGTTCAGGGAACGGGCTGAAACACTTGCCATTGAAGAGGAACAGGCTATGGAGATTTACATGGAAGGCGAGGTTCTCTCAGGCGAAGTGGCTGAAGATTCCCTGTACTTAGACGAAGATCATTTTCTGTCCTATCTCCAGAAGGAAATCCGCGAAGTGCGCGAAATCGTCACTGCCATGCTGGAGCAGGCAGCAGGGTGAATTTTCTGATCCGCTTTTCGGTTTTCATTTCAGGCTGCGCAGTAATGATCGTGGAAATCGCCGCAGTCAGAAGCTTAGCACCATACTTCGGAAACACGGTTTACTGCTGGACGAGTGTGATCGGCGTAATGCTCGCAGCCATGAGTATAGGTTACTGGGCAGGTGGTCTGCTGGCCGACCGTTTCAATAAACCTGGAACATTTTTCTCTGCCTTAGCTGCATCAGGCCTGCTCATCAGCCTGATACCTGTTCTGAGTCACCCAGTGCTGCAAAAATGGCAGTACTCCCTTGGCGTGCGTACTGGTCCGACTGTTTCAGCATGTGTTTTTCTGGCACTCCCTGCTCTGCTCTGCGCAATGTTCCCGCCATTCGCGGTCAGTGCACTGACTGTTAAAGACCTCCCGGGAAAAGCCGCAGGATCTGTGTTCGCTGTTTCCGCCATTGGAAGCATAGCAGGCACTTTCTTGACAGGATTCGTGCTGATTCCTCTTTTCGGGCTTTCGAAGATCTACGCAATCACTGGAGCGATCCTTTTTCTCACCGGCGCATCAGGAGTGCTCTGCTGCGGAAAGAAATTCCTCCTCCTTCATGTTTTGATTCTGACGCCTGCCGGCCTGTTCTGCGCCTTCAATTTCAGAACCCCGGCTCTGGGGGATATGATCCTTTTCCACAAAGACAGTGCTTACCAGCAGGTGCAGGTGGGCAGAAGCAATGATCACAGCATTATCTGGCTTTTTCTGGACAACACGGTCCACAGCGGCAGATGGGTGAAACAGGATGGTCCGCTTTTTTCTTACGAAAACAACTGGAAACTGGCATGGCTGCTCAAGCCGGACACAAGCAAAGTTCTGGTGGCCGGAGCAGGCGGTTTTTCCATTCCCAGGGCTATTCTTGACCTGCACCCTGAGGCACAGGTCGAAACTGTGGACATTGATCCTGTTCTGGAGGAAACCGGAAAAAAGTTTTTCCAGCTTGATCAGTACCCTCAACTCATCCGTCACTATCAGGACGCCAGAAGTTTCCTGACTCAGGCGAAGCAATTTGACCTGATTTTTGTGGATGTTTTTCTGGGAAAATACGGCATACCCTTCCATTTCTGCACAAAAGAATTTTTCCACACAGTGAAAAGCGCACTTTCCCCTGGGGGAGTCATGATGATGAACCTGACTTCAGCAGTCCGGGGTCCTGACAGCGCCCTTTACCGAGCCCTGCACAGCACTGCATGCACTGTTTTCCCCCGAATAGTCAGCGTGGCAATGAACCCGGATGCATTTGAGGAGGAACAGAACATCCTGCTTCTGGCATCTGCAGAAACAGAACTTGGCAGAGATTTCTTCCTGTCCAGAGAAGAGAAAATTATGGAACTGGGCCTTGCCGGAATCTGTGCAAAGCTTACGGAACCCGACCAGCCGGGCTTGATACTGACCGATGATTATGCGCCAGTTGAAAATCTTCTCATCATGCCCCGGTGATTTCCTTGATTTACAGCCTTCAGGATGCTATAAATAGTAAACTGCAATTGGCTTGAAGAAAGGTTTCCTGATGAACTCTGCTCATAAAATTCCTGATCTGATGTTTGTGCTTTTATGCCTGATTCTTCTGATCACAGATCCGGGGTGGGCCAAACCCATTGCCGCAATAAAGATTTCAAGGGAAAAAACCCTGGACTTGGGAGTCCACGATATAGCGGACACCCCTGTGACAGTAGCACCTGTACCTGCTCCCCCGTTTGGAAAAACCCCTGTGTATGATGTCCGCGGAGAGCCGGGCTACGAGTTTGAGATCACAGTATTAACTGCTACACTTGATCTTGACCCAGGTGCCGGGGTTTTGAACTGTTACGATTATCGGGTAGGCGATGGCACTGATGCCGGCTTTACAGTTTTCACCGGTATTTTTCCCGCCAGCGGCCAGATGACTGTTTATATTGGCGCATCACTGACTATTGACCCGTCACAGAACGCCGGAACATTCACGGCCAGCAACACCTGCCGGGCACGCTACACCACTGTAGCCGGCACATCCTCAGATATCTTTTCCACAAGAGTCGAGATCGTCATTCCACCAGTTACCATTGTAAAAGTGCGCGATCTGTCGTTCGGCTCCATCATGTCTCCTTTAGTGGCTACACCATATACTGTTCCTCCGGACGGTACCATCACTGCACAATTCGGCCAGGCTGCCCAGTTCACCTGCGATGGCCAGGACGGACATTCATACTTAGCCTCGGTTTTACCCAACATCACCCTGACATCAGGGGTAAATACCATTCCTGTTACCAATTTTCAGATCAGCAGAAGAACCCCCAACCCCGTAAGAACAGGTAATCCTCTCACATTGAACTTTCAGGCAGGAAGCACAGACACACTTTATGTCGGAGCTACAGCCACACTTAGTGCCGGCCAGCCCGGCGGCACATACACAGGCACGAATACTATAACGCTGATTTATAATTAAGAATAATGAATACATTCCACAATACCGTTAAATACTTAGAAAACGCGGATATTCCTTTTTACAGTTTTTTATCGGCCTGGTTCAGCGCTATTCTGCTGCGCAGCCTGCTGGAAAAATTCTCGTCCTGCTCACCGCTCGAACTCCAGACCCTTGGTCATTTTATCGCTTTTTATAGCGCATCTTTCCTTGCTGCTTCACTGATCCTGCACTTTATTACTGCCGAGCATATCGTCAAGGTGCTGCGAGTAACCCTGCCTTCAGCTCTGCTGCTCTGTGTTGCGCCTCTGGTGGACTTAGCTGTCAGCTCAGGCAAAGGCTATAACATGTCTTATCTTCTTCCAGGAGAACACGATGATCTGGTATTCAGATTCTTCACATTCTTCGGCGACTTTCCTACGATAGGAGGATCGCGCGGCATCAGGGTCGAAATCGCTCTGTTCCTTGTCCTGTGCTTCTTATATGCCCGGATCAAGGGATGCGGTATGCTCCGTTCTTTGTCCGCTTCTTTTCTCGTTTACTGCAAGATCTTCCTGCTGGCAGCCTCGCCCTTTGTTCTCAGATTCATTTACTCATCCTCAGGGTGTGACTTTAATTACAGCGAACCGCTTCTCACCCGCTATCTGGCCATTGTCGCAGTTGTACTGGCTATAATCACGGCCATGCGCGCAAACCGCGATTATTTCCTGATGATGGTAAAGGATTTGAGGCCCCTGCGCATTCTGCACTATCTGCTCATGCTGGCGATAGGATTAGCCTGCGGAGCAGGCACAGGCAAGCTTTCCATTGACCCTGACCTGGTTTTCAGACTGGCCCTGATTTCCGTTTCTCTTACTTTATGCGCAGTATTTGCCATTGCAGAGAATAATTTTCACGACCTTTCGATCGACCGGATTTCTTCTCCGAATCGGCCTCTGTGCCTTGGCTGCGACTCACAGCAATACATGGCTGCCGGCCGCTGGTGCTTTATAGTGTCTTTGCTGACCGCGGCAGCAGCCGGATACGCGACCCTGTTCACAGTCCTGCTTTTCTCAGGGAATTATCACCTTTATTCAGCCCCTCCGGTCAGATTCAAACGCGTTCCTGTGGCATCCAAATTAGTGATTTCCCTCAATTCCTGGGCCCTGATGCTGCTGGGTTATTCCTTTGCCGAACCGTCTTTATGGGGATTTCCTCCGCTTCTGACTCTGTTTGTACTCATAATGTATACAGGTGCCGCGAATTTTATCGACATCAAGGATTTCGAGGGCGACGCAGCAGCAGGAGTCAAAACCCTGCCTGTCCTCATCGGGCTGGAGCAGGCAAAATTCCTTGTCGCCTGCAGCTTTTTTGTTACCTGCAGCGCTTTTTTTTACCCTCTCAGGCACCAACCGGCTTACGCTCTGCCTTTTGCCCTTTCAGGCATGGCTTTCTATTTTTTGATTTCAAGGAAATCATACCGCGAAAAACCGGTTCTTCTTCTGTACCTGGCGCTCATGAGTTATCTGACTTTCCTGATCGCCACAGGTCGGGCGGTGTTCTGATATGCGACTATCCCTGCGCTCATTACTGCGTGAACTGTTTTTTCTTCCCAATAACGGGGAATTCCTTGAGACGGCCCTGTCAGCTCCGGCAATCACAGTCTTTCTCGCATTCCTCGGGTTAGCGCGCATTCTCATGGAAGTGTGGTTCGGCATAGTCCTCCATCCCAAGGTTTACACACTGCAACCTGACATAGTTTTCTGCATGATGGTGTTTACAGTTTACCTCTGCTGGTTTGGATCAGCTTCTCTGCATTTTTGCCTGAAGCTGTTCCAGATTCATGTAAAAAAGCGCTCTTTGCTGGCCCTGATTTTCCACCTTCAGATGATTCACCTGATTATTCCGCCTGTGGATTATCTCGGATTGAAAATCGGTGTGCCCTGGTATTTTTTTTCCACAAGATACGAGATTTCCTGGTACTGGCTGCCAGGGCTGGTGCTTCCGCTGGGGCATCTGTGCGCCTGGGTCGTCACATGGATCCTGCTGATCAGAGTCCTGATCATTCGCATGAAACTCCCGATGGCCCGGACCTTAGCCGGATCAGTGCTGGCGTTCAACGCCCTGTACTGGCCGATCTATCACCTCTGGCCCCTGTTCAACACCATATTCAATTTTCTGGCCGGCCTGCCCAATGATCCGTTTAACGGGTATTTCTGGGGTTACGGTTTGTTTTTTCTGATATCTGCTGCTGCAGGAATGGTATACATTAAGCGTGTCTGACGCATTCGGATTCCAACATCATTAAGAACTTCAACTCAATAACATCAGGAATTCTTGAATTTTGAAAATCTATAGGCTATAGATTCTGAAAATACGCACTCAGGCAGGACAGCACCATGAAAAAACCCAATTTACTCCTGGCCCTTATCGCTTTTCTTCTCGCAGTCACCCAGGTTTCCGCATGGGTGACTGTCAACACCATTCAACAGCCGCTGCTGTTCACGCCCACCAATGTTGTCGAGTCCCCTGTCGCTTTGACTAATTACACCACCACTCCCCAGGCCGCCCAGACCCCTGGACAGGCAGTGGGATTCACCTTTACCAGCAATCTCGCTAACGCCAACTTTGAATGCGCCATTACCTCAGCCGACCCGCTCAACCTGACAAGTGGGGGTAATACCATACAGGTGCGGAACTTCCGCATTGGGCTCAACGCCCCTGGAGCCGCTACCTTTACCGGAACCACGAACGGTTCAGGCGGTTACGGCAATGTCATTTACATTGGAGCCACTCTGCGAGTGCCTGCCAATGCGCCTTCAGGCACATACACAGGCACATTCACCCTGCGTGTGCGTGTGCAGAACGGCGCCTGGGGCAACTGGGACACTACTACTGTCAATTACAACATATCCGTCACAATTGTCGAGAGAATGCTGCTCAACAAAATACGCGACTTGTCTTTTGGCTCGATTGCCACCCCTTTGCCGCTGCAGGGATA
>JAQTRI010000175.1 GCA_028711905.1 Candidatus Wallbacteria bacterium
CCCTTTGTCTCACGATTCTGTCGGCGATGCGTCCGGCTTTTGGTTCTTCACCGAAATTTCTTAGGACTGCAAAAATACGGTCCCTGGACCAATTGTTGACAATATCCGCCGCGGTCAGGCCTGAATCAGGGGACATGCGCATATCAAGCGGGGCATTGAACCTGAAACTGAACCCTCTTTCCGGGACATCCAGTTGCGGTGATGAGACCCCAAGATCCAGCAGTAACCCGTTGATACGCTCAATGCCTAAGTCAGAAACAAGGCGGCCGGTTTCCTGATAGAATCCCGGCACGGGAGTAAAACGGGGGTCTGTAATCAGTGCCCGGCTCGAGGTTATGGCCGCAGGATCGCAATCAATGCCGATCAGTTTTCCCCCCGGCCCTAAGATTTTAAGAATCTCCTGGCTGTGCCCGCCGTATCCAAGCGTGCCATCGACATAAACGCCCCCTGGATCACTGACCAGCAGTGAGGCTGACTCAGCAGGCATAACACTGATGTGCCTTTGGGATTGACTATTCAAGTTCACCTATCGTTTCTGCGTTGATTTCGTAATTACTTATGGCTTTTCTGGAATATTCATCCCAGATCTGCTGGCTCCAGATCTCGATTTTGTCGCTGACACCATTGACTACCACTTCCCTTGAAATACCTGCGTATTCACGAAGATTAGCAGGGACAGTAAAGCGTCCAAGGCGATCGATTTCTACATCATTGGCCTTGGCGAGTACAAGGCGCAGATAGGCCCTGAAATCTTTCTTGTGGAACTGCAGAGATTCTAAGCGGGACAGGTACTTCCCCCATTCTTCGGGTGGAAATACGACAAGGCATGTATCAAGTCCGCATGTGACGACGAACGATTCGCCGAGCTTATCCCTGAACCTGCTGGGAAGAATCAGTCTTCCTTTGTCATCGATGTTGTGCCTGTATTCGCCGATGAATCTGTATGGCATGGGCAACGCCTGTCACGAGTTTTTTAAAAAATTGCCGGGGAAGGAGTTTACGGTTTAAGGAATTCAAACGGGCTTCCGGTTGTCTGGGTATTGATGTTCCCCTGCGGTCAGGCGGTTTTGTTACTGCCATTCCGCTGAGTGGTCAATGGGTTTGGCCCCCGGCTACCACAATCATCCACTGAGTCACCACTCGTCAACCAATCGCAACCACATAATAATCAAAACCGTTATTCCAAGTAAAGACTTCTCTCCTGATACCGCATACCGCGTGTCTATTCGATGCGCTGCACCGGAAATTCAACACGCGCTGAATTGGTACAAAGGTATTGGATTGTTCAAAACGCGTTTCCGGCTGATATTTGCCGGGAACTGGCGCACATGTTCTTTCTGGTCTTCATCTTCATGAAGAAGGCCTATAAAACCCCATGTCAGAAAGCGCATGCTGACAAATCAAATTTATTTTCGGGGTAAAAAGCTCAATATTATTGCCATTTGAGGTTTGCCGGGAAGTCCGGTGCCCTTGAATTAATGTGAGGCCTTAGATACAATTCTCGTAGCTCTTAATGGAGGTCTGTATGAGGAAGTTCATCTTTATTCTGATCATATTTTCCATTTTCGCATCCGGGTGCCGCAAGCGCAGAAGTGAAATCCCGATGCCGGTAACTCCTGAAACGGCAGTAATGACAGAACCTGAAAAGGAAAACATCTACCTTGCAGGAATCAGGAATTTCGAAGAACGCAATTACCGTAAAGCCAGGCAGTGTTTCTACTCTATCTGGCAGTCTGACCGAAGTTTTAAAAATACCGAGGATTATTATTTCCGATCTACTATGCAATTGGCAGGATCCTTGAAGGACAAGAGAACGCGTGAGAGTATAGAATACTTTAGAGAAGCTTACAGTTTGAATGCCGATAACCGGGAGGCGAAACAGGGATTAGCCGAAGTGCTGATTCTTCAGGCTGAACGCGAACGCAGTGATGTCAGAAAGCTGGAACTGCTGGACGAGGCCTACAGAGTTGATCCCAGGACGGACACGATTCGTGAGTTGTTCGACCTTTACAAGGCTTCCGGCAAACTGGCTGATGGGCTGAATTTGCTTGAAGAGCACTTCAAGCAGAATGGAGCGGATAAAGACCTGGTAGTCATAGCGGTAGAGAACCTGCTGGAAGTTGATGTCCTGCGCGCTTACGCTATTTTCCAGGCCAATCGTTCCGTTTTCCCGGAAAACGATGCCCAGATGATCAGACTGGATGGAGAAATCCAGAAACAGGTAAAAAACAATTACCAGGGTCTGGCATTAGTCGAGAAGAATAAGAAAAACTGGGATGGTGTTGTTTACTATCTGGAGAAAGCGCGTGAGATGGGGCAGGAAAACGCCAAACTGCTGACTGAACTCGGCGAGGCTCAACTTGCGCTGAATCAGAAAGATAAAGCGTTCGATGCGTTGAGCGGTGCGCTGCAGTATGACCCTCAGAACATTGATGTGTTAAGACTGCTGCGCAGGCTTTACCAGGAGCGCAAAGAGTATGAAAAGCTGATCATGGTTCAGAAAAAAATTGTTGAGCTTTTACCTTACGACAATGAAGAAAAATTCCTGCTGGTGGAAATGCTGGCCAGGAGAGAGCAATTTGATGAGGCCATGACTTTGGTTGATGATGTGCTGCAAAAAAATCCTGAACACGCGCCTGCTTTGGAGAAGAAGGCTTTTCTTCTGTTCCAGAAAGGTCGCCTGCCTGAAGCAAAGAAAATCTGGACAGACCTTTACAAACTGGATCAAAGCAGTCCAGAACTCAATTTTTACCTGGGTATAGCTTCATACAAGGAGCGTGATCTGACTAAGGCTGCCGAATATCTGCAGCGATCGATCCAGCGTGATCCTCTCGAAAGCAAGTATTATTACTATTATCTGCTCGTTCTCAAGGACAAAGGTGATTACGGCGAAATGGAGATGGTGAAAGAACAGCTCAATGATAAAGACCTTAAGGGAGATTTTGTCGTTTATCTACAGAAAATGTTTGGTCTATACAGGCCTGTTGAGCCAAAAGAACTATCTTTCAACGAGAGTGAAAATTATTATTCTCTCGGCCTTTCCATGGCCAAGAAAGGTGATTACGACAAGGCGTTAGACCATTTCCGCAAGGCTTTAGCCGAATCGCCGGACAACATCGATATCATGATCAATATCGGTAATATTCATTTTGTTAAAGAAGATTTTCTGAATGCGGCTGTTCAGTATTTTCGTGCGCGCAGAAAGGCGCAGGATAACTTTTATGTCAACCTGTTCCTTTCGAGGACCATGCTGCGTCTGGGCCTGTCAGAAGAAGCAGGGAAGTATCTCAAATATGCTGAAGACGCTGACAAGGATAATAATGAGCTTATCGAACTCAGCAGTGAAATCGGCAGGTCGCAGGTTAAGCGAGATTCCGCCACTGTGGAAAAACTGGCCAGACATCTTTTAAACAATCAGCTGCTGCCTGAATCCCGCAAGTTCCTCGAAGAGGTTCTGCAGACCTCGGGGAATAAGGATAATGTCTATTACAATCTCGGAAATCTGGCCCTGATGGAGGGTAAAGAAAAGGATGCCGTCACATACCTGGAAAAAGCTATACAGGCCAATCCCGACTATCTGGATGCATATCTTTCACTCGGCAAGCTTCACAGCGCACGCAATCCGGCCAAGGCAGTCGAGATGTACCTGAAGGCGATGGAACTTGATGGGAGCAACCTTGAAGTGATGGAAAATCTGGCTGGCCTGTATCTGAAATCCAAGCAGTACGCTAATGCCAGAAAGTACTACCAGTTGCTGAGAGACCAATCCGCTTCGACCTTCAAGCAGGAGCAGATCGACAATATTCTCAAGACCATTCCCTGATTCCGGGTATAGGTTTCCGGGGTTTTATACGAAAATTCTGGCTGCATTTTATGATTTCTGGCGCAGGCTTGCAGGAAGTGAGAGGGTTTTCGACCCTTCCGGGATTCCGCTTCAGCTATTGGTGGGGTTGGGCAATCCTGGCGGGCGCTATTGTGATACCAGGCATAATCTCGGGCGGACTGCACTTTTTGATTTTTCCCAAAGCCTTCCAGTGGAGGGAAAAATCAGCCTCTGCCGGGGTAACGCATCGTTCCACAGGATCGAAGGGTTTACCATTTGCGTGTTTCTGCCGGATTCTTATATGAACCGCAGTGGACTGGCGGTCAGGGAGCTACTGGATTACCTGCATTTCAGGAATTGCACCACCGAACTCCTTGTGGCGCATGATGATCTTGACATTCCATTTGGCAGGCTGCGCTATAAAAAGGGTGGTGGAAATGCCGGGCACAACGGGATTAAATCCATTACCGAGGAACTGAAGACTGCTGATTTTTCTCGCCTGAGACTTGGTATCGGTAATCGTAAAGCTGCCAGGAATCCTGAATTTGTCCTCGACTGTTTTGATCCTGAAGAACAGGCTCGGTTTGAGGAACTCAAAAGAATGATTAACGCGAGCCTGCACTGTTATCTGCTTCAGGGGATAGAAAGGGCCATGGCCGGGTTCAACGGCAGGGCTGTCACGAACGAATCCGCCGGTTTCTCCGGGACCTGATCATTCTCCGCAGGTGGACCAGCTTATCGAGTAGAGGGAAAACAAGAGCCTCGCTGAACGAAAGACCTTTTACCAGGCCTGTCACCCAGTGAGCAGGAATCTTAAAAAAGCTGAGAAGAAAGAGCATCTTCTTTCGGCACGATGCCGGGAAAGGCGGAAGCGCCGCCGCTTCTTTTGAAAGGCGTCTGAGGCTGTGCCAGGGGTTTTCATGTCCCCTGATCAGACAAGGCATGAACTCAGACCATAGAGGAACGCGGGCATGATCCGGGCTGCCTTTAATGAAAATTCTGCCGCTGGGACCTGTTTCCGGCGGACAGTTCCAGTAGCCGCGGAGAGTGCGATAGCGGCTGATCAGGGTGTCCGGAGCTGTTCTGAAAGAAAGCCTGCCTGCCCTTGAGGCCTGCAGTGAAATTAGAACAAGGTCCCGGCTGAAGAGTGAAACCTGATCTGGTGTTTCAAGAATAATGTCGGCGAGGTCAGGGTTTACAGTAAGCAATTCTGAGGGATATACCGCAGCCGCCGCATCAAAGCAATCCGGAGAAACACACAGGGGCCGAATACCCTGCAATACGGATTCAGCGATGCCGCATATCCGGCAGAGCTGTTTGTATCTATCAAGATCCTGATCAGCGGGAACATCGCCGCAGGAAACAGTCCTGCGGATCTTCTCCTCCAGCAGGCTGCGCTTGTATAGAATATGCTGCGATTGACCGATAGCCAGGATGTTGAGAAAATCATCGATTTCCATGCGCAGAGTATGTCTGGACTCCGGATGCAGGAGATGAAAAACCAGTTGCCCTTTACCGAGGGAAATCTGTTGAGCTGTTAAAGCGGATAAATCGCGTTCGTGATGGTGGTAAGCGAGAGCCTTTGAGTTGTAAAGCAGTTGCAGACCATTTTTTGAACACAGGCGCCACCCCAGTTCCAGATCCTCGTAACCATATTCCGTGAATTTTTCGCAGAATCCGCCTGCACTGGACACAGCATGGCGCTCTACCAGCAGGTTGCAGGTCAGGAACTGCGAGCAGGTTAGGCGTTCGGCATGGCGCAGGTTGCTGAAAAATTGAGGCAGATCGCTGCTCGCAGTCAGGGGGTCAGGCGTCAGCCCTGGCGGAAAATCGATACGACCCAGAACAGCACAACCTGGGTGCTGGTTCAGGAAAGATCTGTGCGCTTGAAGCAGTTCCGGTGTTGCAATGACATCTGAATCCAGAAATAGAAGGTGTTGCCCTTGTGCTTCGGCTATTCCCGTGTTACGTGCCTTAGCTCTTCCGCTGTGGCTGATGTGCAGATGTTTGATTTTAAAATCAGCTGGAATCTCAAACCGGGGCAGGGGTTGGTTTGAGCCGTCATCTATCAGAATCAGTTCAAAAAGATCTCTCGGAAAATCCAGGCTTACCGCTGAGCGAATAAAGGCGGATACTATTTCCGGGTGGTCATAATAAGGAACGATCAGGGAAAAAAGCATAACAACCTGCGGCTCAGTTTTCACTTAATCGTATTCACCGATTCATGATATCAGAAATTATGGTCTGCTGTTCGAGGTTCAAAGCTGCGAAGTTTGAAAGAATCTCTATGAGCGAGGTGATGGGGACTATAAACCGGCACGCAGCGCGGGAAGTGGATGATGGGGCGGTTGGTGGTGCAGGAGATGGCAATAATGTTTATGTATAATGGTAGATGAATCGTCTGTTGTGAGTTTCTATGAGAAAAAAAATTCTTGTTCACATTTGCTGTCTGCCCTGTTTTCTTCATCCCTGTGAAATTCTTTGCAGGGATGGCTTCGAGATCACAGGGATTTTTTTCAACCCGAACATCCAGCCGGAGAATGAATTCGACAGGCGCAGGGATGAGGTGGTTCGTTTTTTTTCACAAAAAGGCATGGAACTGGTTTCAATTGATTATGACAAAGTAGTCTTCGATCAAACTGTAAGCGGTGATTATCCTGACCGTTGTGAGGCCTGTTTCCGGATGCGGTTGTCGGAATCTTTCCGAAGAGCTGAACTACTCGGGATCAATCTGGTCACAACAACGCTTATATCCAGCGTTCATCAACCAAGATCTTTGATTACCCATACCGGATCATACTTATCGGGTCTCTTCAAAGCCTCATTTTTATCCGCTGATTTCCGATTAGGTTATTATGAATCCCGGAAAATCGCGGAGAGACACGGCATTTATCTGCAGAAATATTGCGGCTGTCTTTACAGCAGGAAGACGCGCTTTCGCGATTCTGGCAATTAGCTTTTTATGGACAGGCACTGTCCGGGCGCAATCTGTACGAATCGGTCTGGCTACAAAATTGTCAACCATCAGTGTCGAAAACAGCGGTGGGTTCCGCTTGAATTCGGCAAAAAATCATCTGGATATCACCATCAAAACCGGTCTGATCAAGGTTACTTCATTCAATGGCTGCCTGACAGCCAATGGCCGCCACCTCAACTGCAATGAAGCGCTCATCAGAGCTTTGGGAAGCAGCAAACTGCGCATCAATGGGATTTCATACCGCGGGGAAATTTTACTTCTGGCTGATCCGGATGGAACAGTGACGGTTATCAACGAATTGGAACTCGAAGAGTATCTTAAAGGAGTTGTTCCCTGCGAAGTGCCGCGCACATTCGGCTTTGAAGCCCTGAAAGCGCAGGCAGTTGTGGCCAGGACCTATACGCTCAGTCATCTTGGCAGGCATGAGTCTGAAGGATTTGACCTGTGCGCCAGTGAACATTGCCA
>JAQTRI010000176.1 GCA_028711905.1 Candidatus Wallbacteria bacterium
GGGGGGGGGTCTTAGAATTGGTTATCACAATTTTATCTGCAAGGAGGGTTTGTGAGGTGAATGCATTAGGACGCCATATTCTGGTTGAGTTTTACAACTGCGACAAAGGCCTGATCAATGACCTGGCTCATGTCGAGGAAAGTATGAAAGAAGCGGCTCGTGTTGCTGGTGCGACAATCGTCAAAAGCGTGTTTCACCTGTTTAATCCGCACGGCGTTTCCGGTGTGGTAGTAATTGCCGAATCACACCTGGCCATTCATACCTGGCCTGAATATGGCTATTGCGCTATTGACCTGTTTACATGCGGCGATGAGGTCAATCCCTGGCATTCCTTTGATTTTCTGAAGGAACAGTTCAAGTGCGCCAATGTATTTACCATGGAACTCAAGCGTGGCCAGCTCAGTGGCGATGTAATCCAGCACAAACCCCCGTGTTGACTGGCTGAAGGAACACCCCAATGGAAGACAGACGCAATATATGGATTGAGGAATACTACACCAGCGAGATGTGCACCCATATCTGCCTGCGCGTGAAAGACTATGTTTATCGCGCGCAGAGTGAGTTCCAGACTGTGGATGTCGTAGACACCCACGACTGGGGGAGGGTGATGTTTCTGGATAGTGTTGTGATGGTCTGCGACAAGTATGAGTTTATTTACCATGAGATGATCAGCCATCCCCTGCTTTTTTCCCACCCGTCACCGAAACGGATACTGATTATCGGTGGAGGCGATGGGGGAGCTGCGCGCGAAGCGCTTAAACATCCGGGTGTGACGGTAGACATGGTTGAGATCGATGGGATGGTGGTGGATGTGGCCAGGAAATACTTTCCGGGATGCGCCTGTTCTTTCGACAACCCCAGGCTTAATTTAGTCATAGGGGATGGCGTGGAATTTGTCAAAGGAAAAAAGGATGAATATGACATCATTGTCGTTGATTCCACGGACCCGATTGGGCCGGCGGTAGGGCTTTTCGAAGAAGATTTCTACCGTTGCATCAATGCAGCGCTCAAACCGGAAGGTTTTTTCGCATTCCAGTCGGAGAGCCCTTATTACTACAGCGATTTTCAGAAACAGGTCATTGGTAAACTCAGAAAGATCTTTCCACTCGTCAAACCGTATACTGCAACCATTCCAATGTATCCCGGGTCGTTCTGGACTTTCACTGTGGGCAGCCGGAAATTCGACCCGTTTGAAATCAGACGCAGAATGCCACTTGCTGATTTCTCACTCAAGTATTATAATTACGAAATTCACGAGGCAGCTTTTGCCTTGCCTGAATTTGCCAAAAAGATATTCTGCCAGGAAGGAGCATAAAGCTGATGGGATCGGTAAAAAAGAAACGGACACCAAAGATCAACAAACACAAAAGGAAGAAAAAACGCAGAGCCAACAGGCATAAGGTGAAGTAATTGCATGTCCTGCACCGCGGTAGCGGCGCGGGAGAGGGGGATTTTCATGAAACTGATGACGCCTAAGGTCACCTATTTCAGGACCGGCGATCCACAGTCCGTTCATTTTGAGGTTGAGCCTCTGGAGCGGGGTGTCGGAACTACAATAGGTACTCTTCTGGAGGGCAACCTGCTGCAGCTGCATCCAGTGTATAAACCCTGTGCATTCCGGTTTTCCAAGCGGCAGGGTCTGGATCCGTTCCAGGAGATCGAAGGGATAAGCGAATGCGGGCTTGAAGTCGCCGAACGGTTGAAAAAGGTCTTTTTCAGCGGGGAAGCCGGCAAGCAGAGTGTCATTATCCGCAAAAACCTTAAAACCGGCAAAGTCATGGCTGGAGACCTGGAATTCGATGGTCTCACTCCGACTGATCCCGGTCTGGAACTGTTCACGGTCAATAAGGACGGCGGTACCTTTGAAGTTCTGGTTGAGCAAAGAGCGGGTTACTTTTTCAGCGATGATTACAGAAAAGATAAAAACTATGACCCATCGTTCAACTATTTCGATGTCAGTTTCACGCCTGTCGCAGGCATCAGTTACAAGGTCGCTCCGGCCCGCGTCGGTCGCAGTATCAACTTCGACAAGCTGGTTGTGGACCTGGTGGTGAATACCGGTTATTCTCCACAGGAACTGATGCAGTTTTCTGTCGACAGGATGAGGGAATTTTTCCAGGATGTGGCTAAGATAATCCCGCTGGAAGTTCCTGAATTCATGATGGAAAGAGTCGAGTCAGACAAGAAAAACGAAAATCTG
This sequence comes from Candidatus Wallbacteria bacterium, assembly GCA_028711905.1. Classification (GTDB taxonomy): domain Bacteria; phylum Muiribacteriota; class JAQTZZ01; order JAQTZZ01; family JAQTZZ01; genus JAQTRI01. Next base: position 2,201 of record JAQTRI010000176.1, read on the forward strand.
GGGATCTCTATCAATGACCTGGAACTGTCTATCCGCTGCCGGAATTGCCTTAAACAGATCGAGATCAAAACCCTCAGTGATCTTACAGAAAGATCGATCGAGGAACTGATGGAAATCAAGAATTTCGGCAAGAAATCCTTAGATGAACTGCGTGACATCATGAAGCGGTACAATCTCAAGTTCAAGGGAGAAGAGTGAACCCGGTGCTTGAATCCCGCCCCAAGGGCTGGTAAAATAAGGGGAGAGGACAACTCTCCCCTTTTATTTTATGAGAAAAACTGTAACCGAAAAATTCACAGCTTACGAAGAATTCTTCCGGATATTAAGCCGGATTCATAAACTTGGTGCGCTTGACGGCCTGCTGTCCCTGATTCTGAAAAGTGGCATGAAACTTACCGGAGCTGAAGCTTCTTCCATCATGCTCAAGCATCAAAGCGGAAATTTTCTGGAGTTTCATTCCGCCATTGGGGGTGGAGCCAAAAAAATTCTGGAAAAGATCAGAGTCCCCAAAAAAAGCATTGCCGGGCATGTTTTTGATACCGGAAAATCCCAGCTGGTCAAGGATGTGGGCCAGGATCCGAGATTTTACAGGGCTGTCGACAAGCAGACAAAGTTCCGCACCAGATCTATTATTTGTGTTCCGCTGATTATCAACCGGCAGGTCATCGGTGTCATGGAACTTTTGAACAGCAGCAGTGGTAAAGTGTTTACCGGGACCGACCTTGAAGTGTTTCAGGCATATGCTTCCCAGGCAGCTGTTGCTATTACCAACAGCAGGCTTTTCCAGGAAACCATGACTGCTCAGGAGCGAACGGATTTTGTGTTCGATAACCTGCCTGTGGGTTTGTTGCTGGTGCTGCCCGATGGAACCATTCTTGCCACTAACCGATTTTTCCGGAAACTCAGCAGATGCCGGCGGATCGAGGGCCGGAACATCCATCACCTGAAGTCGGAAATTTTCCGGCAACTTGCCGGTTTTGTCACTTGCGGTGGTGAGGGAGAGCAGAGCCTGCGCCTGAAGGTGCAGGACGAAATTCTTGATCTGAGGCTGATGATCCGTAGATTGAAAAGCAGGAACTGGCAGGGAACGGCCATGATCATCGAAGATGTCACCCAGCTTTTTAAAACGCGCGAAATAGCCGCGTGGCAGGATGTGGCTCGTAAACTGGCCCATGAACTGAAAAACCCACTTACTCCGATTCAATTGGCAGCCCAGTACCTGGAATACATATACCAGATTGGCGATGCTGGATTCGGCGAGGAGCTGAAAAAAAACATCAGTATCATCAACAGCGAGGTAGAGAAGCTGAAGAACATGCTGACCGAATTCTCCAGTTTCGCCAGGCTTCCGCTTCCCAAGCTTCAGCAGGCTGATCTGGGTAGAGTGATAGAAAACATCAGGCAACTGTACGAGAAAACCTATCCGGCGATCTCGTTTAACATCGGTGAATGCAGGGTTCCGCCTTTCATGTTTGACCAGACGCAGATTGAGCAGGTGCTGATTAATCTGGTCAAAAATTCAATCGAGGCTATTGAGGACGCGGGTGCAACGGAGGGAAAAATCAGCATAGCAGTTGCGTCCTCTCCCGGCAGGCAGATGGTTGCGGTCACACTTACGAACAATGGCCCTCCAATCCCTGAAAACCTGAGGAACGAGTTGTTTAAGCCTTACTTCTCCACGAAAAAAACCGGAACCGGTCTGGGACTGGCTATTGTTCAGCGCATAGTGCACGAACACGGCGGCCGGATTACTGTAAAAAATCTGAGCGATGGGGTGCGGTTTCGATTCGAGATGTTGTTCAGGGAGAGCTAGATGTCATACTCGATTCTTATTGTTGACGACGAAGTGCTTATCAGGAAAATACTTTCTGAAATCCTTGCCAGGGAGGGATTCGAGGTGTTCGCTGCCGATTGTGGCGAGCAAGCTTTAGAATTTCTGGAAAAAAAAGCAGTAGATTTTATCCTCCTGGATATCAAGATGCCCGGTATAGACGGTATGGAAGTGTTGCGGAGATTACAGCCCAAGCTCTCGAACACTATTGTGATCATGATTTCCGGTCACGGCAATTATCAGCACGCGGTCGAGGCCGTTAAGGCCGGTGCTTTTGATTTTATCGAGAAACCATTTTCGATCCCGGCACTGCTTTCCGCTCTGGAAAAAGGGCGCAGGCGCAAATCCGTTCTGACTGCGTATTCCCGTTACTTCGACACCCGTGATCTGGGATATCTTTCTGGAAGCGAAATGGAAAAAACACTTAGAAAAGCAGCTGGAAGCGGAGCACATATTCTGATTCGCGGAAAACCCGGCACAGGCAAATCTTTTTTTGCCGGCAGGCTTCTGGAACTGGGTGGAATCGAAAAATCCCGTATTGTGAGAATTGATTCTTCTGAAGCGGAAATGGATATCGAACTTGAAAAATCCTGCCGTGACAAAGATGTGGCCGGCATCCTGATTGATTCAGCTGAGAAACTTTCCAGAAAGCAGATCCAGGTTTTGCAGTCTTTTCATGGCCGTATTGCGGGCACTACAGAGCAGGTTGATGCAAAGCCTTCTCTTCTGTTCGCCGATGTTGTGGATCTCCCCAGTCTTGCGGATATTCCCAACCGGGTCGAAATTTTTCTCTACCTGCTTGAACATTACTGCCGCCAGCAGGGAAGTGGTCTGAAACTGGTGGCTGACGAGGCTCTGAAACTTGTTGAAGATAATGACTGGACAGGAAATTTTCGTCAGATGCAGCGTGTTTGTCGTGAACTGGTTGGCGCGGCGGGGGCCGGCATTATTTTAGCTGCTGACCTTAAAAACATTTTTTTCCGCAGCGAAACTGTTCCTCTGGAACAATATATGGAAGAATTTCGCGAAAGCTACACGATGAACACTATTTCATCCTTGAACTGGGATCTGGAGCGTGCAGCTTCTGTACTGGACATTCCCAGGCAGCAGGTGACTGATTTTCTGGAAGGATATTACAACAGGCTCAGGGCGCAGTCTGGAACATATTCATTAGTACTGGAGAGCGATTTCGACGAAATCCGGCGGGCTCAGGATTTTGTGGTTGAGCTATTAGAAAAACGCGGCATGTCCGACAACCGCATGTGCGAGATCAAGCTTCTGATCGATGAACTGGTGGCCAATGCCATTGAGCACGGTTACGAGGATACAAAGGGGCAGATCTTTTTTTCAGTCATTATTCGTGAGGGTAAGATCCAGTTCGTGGTGAGTGATGAGGGTAAAGGTTTCACTTTTCGAAGGACCGAACTGCCCAAGGATGTTTTCAGCATGGGGGGCAGGGGTCTTTTTATGGCTGAATCACTGGGTGATGAGTTCAAGCTGGACTCCGCGCCCGGCAAAGGGACGGAGATTATTTCCGGAAAACGCATCGATGATTATCTGATCCTTGCGGTAGGGGCGGATCTGCGGCGGTTGTTTCTGCAGGAGTTTCAGAACGCGGGAACGGTCTTTTTCAGCCAGACTTCGGAACTTCAGGGGGACTATCAGAATTCAGGAATTCTGCTTCTTCATGAGACGCAGGTCATGGAACTGCCTGAGAAAATCACTACCCTGCGTGCCATGTATCCCCGCTTCAGCGTGGTAGTGTGCGGCACAAAAACTACGATCAGCCAGAGTGCGGAGTATGCTTTTTTCGGAGCTGAGGATTTCTGGCCTCAGGAGCTGGTGCAGGCCAAGCTGGAAGTGCTGCTCTCCACCTGGGTTCAGGAACAGGGAAAAATCAAGGATTTTGGTGTTCTGGCTGAGTTTCATACTGTCAGTCATGCAATGCTGATGGTCAGGAAAAGGCTTCTGGGTCATTCCGGGCCCGGGCACTTTGTTTTCAGAGGGCAAACCGGGACCGGTCGTGAGCAGATGGTGGAGTTTCTGGCTGTGCGCACGCCATTGTTGGTTCTGTCCAAGGTTGATTTTCGCTCTAACCCGCATGCCTTTCTGAGGCATCTTGAAGAACGAGGCCGCATGATTTATGTGACAAACTTCACGGCCATTTCCAACCGCATGAGGGAACAGCTGCGGGAAGCCCTGGCCGGTTCTTCCGCGTGTGGAAATGTGGTGATCTTTGCGCTGGACGAGGGACAGGAAATCCCTGATTTTATCGAGGACATGCTTTCTGTGGAAACACTTGAATTTCTGCCGCTTTGCCGGCGACGCGAGGATATCAGCCACCTGGCCTGTATCTTTGCAGAACGCGCCTGCAGCCAGGACGGAATCAGACAGAAAAACTTTTCCCTGGAAGCCCTTGCTCTTTTACAGACCCATCAGTGGCCCGGAAACTGTGATGAGCTTCTGGAAGTGGTGTGCCGCTGTGTCAAGGGCACCTCAGGCAGGGTCATCGAGTCTGAAATTGTGCACGACATGCTGAAGCTCCAGTATCCGGCGACAGGTCAGATTCTCCGTGATGTCATGGACCTGGCTGAGAAGAACTACCTTGACCGGCTGGTCAGGCAGCACAGCGACAAGGCCGCAGCAATGAGCGGGTTGAGCCGCAAGGCGTTTCAGGAATTGCTGGTAAAGCATGGATTGCAGGTCTAAGCTGATAAATGTAACTTTATCTGGCTTGACGATCTTCTTGATAAACTTGAGCATAAACATGAAACACGGATACTGACCTGCCAATCGCCGATACACAAGGGCGATAGAATGCATAAAATCACTTTTTATCAACATCATATCAATCAGTTGCCCATTGCGGTACAATGTCCAACACTGACACTACACCCTGCCACTGTGCTTGTCGGTGCTTCTGATCATTCGTATCAGCAGGACCAGCGCCAAAACCGGAATCAGCACAATATAGAGAGTCATCAGTTTGAAGTGTAAACAATCGGGATCCCATAATCTATTGTGCAATTTCTCTTTATAAAAATCAGGGTCTTCACGCTGGATAATGTTTTCGTCGTTGAAGGTCTTTGACACTGTGCCATGTCTGGTACAAATGATTTCAACTTTGATTATAGCACCATTGGGAGCAATTTCGACTTCGCTAGTATTGATGTAATATTCTCCGCCGGTGTTGCAGGTGTATTGACGATGATACATCCTCG
>JAQTRI010000177.1 GCA_028711905.1 Candidatus Wallbacteria bacterium
CTGTTCCTTTTTCAAACCTGAAATATCTCGCACTACTGCCTGGATCACGGATTTATCCCCCAGTTTGATTGAAGTCAGCCAGACTTCGGCAGGAAATGGAGTGCCGTCCTTTTTGCAATGCATCCATTCAAATCTGTGATTTCCGGACAGGGATGCCAGACGGATGTGTTCGGCAGCTGCAGTCGAAGAATCCTGTCCGTCAGGCTGGAGCGCAGGAGAAAACTCGCTGGGAAGGCGATTCAGGAAATCGTCTGCACTGTTACAGCCGAAAAGCTCGAGTGTGGCTCTGTTGCAGTCGAAGAAACGATTTTCTTCCAGCAGCATGATGGCATCGCTGGCGTTTTCGTAGAGCGTGCGGAACTTCATTTCAGAGCTGCGCAGGGCTTGAATGGCCTCGTTTTTGGCAGTGGCGTCACGCACTCTGGCGCAGATCAGACGGCGTTTCTGGAAAATGAAATAATGGTATCCCACTTCTACGGGGAAGAAGGTGCCGTCTTTCCTTCTGTGATAGCGGAAGGAGAACAGGCGTTCAGTTTCCGGTTCTATTCCCGGTTCTGAGAAGACACCCGTCAATTCAGAAGGACTGGCCAGTTCTGAGAACTTTTTCCCGATCAGTTCTTCCTGTGCGTAATGATACAAGTCTGTGATGACATGGTTGGCCTCAAGAAGCGACATGTTTTCAGCGTCGAACAGCATGATTCCGTCTTTTTCTGCTGCGAACATCATGCGGTATTTTTCTTCGCTTTTTACTGAGCGGGCCTCAGCTTTTCTAACCTTGCGGCCGTAAAGGAGCAATGTCATGGCTGTGGCTGTGAACAGGAGCAAGGTTAATATCGACCAGATGAGAAATTCTTTCTGCTGATGATTGAGTGGATAATCCTTACGCAGTCTCTCCAGCGAAACCAGTTGCCACTGGCTGGTTCCAACCACGGCAGTAGAGATAATGCAGTTTATCCCATTGATCAATGCTGAGCGTTTCAGCCTGTTAAAGGGAACCATTGATATGGAATGTCCCTCAAACTGGCGGGTTTCACGGATGCGGCGGATTTCTTCATCGCTGATAGGGGGAACGAATTTGTAAAGCCAATCGGAATTGGATGAAGAAAATACTACCCCGGACGGTGTGATCAGCACTGATTGCCGGTCGCCTCGGCTTAGAACGGAGTCCAGTTCCTCAGGTCCCATTTTGATTACAGCCACGCCTGCCGGTTGCTCACCTTCAAGAGGCACGACAGGAGCGCTGAAGTAAACTCCCCTCATGAGAGTGGTAACTCCGAGGGCAGGAAAAATGACGAAGTTACCTTTCATGGCTTCAATAAAATAAGGACGGAATTCATACTTGTTGCCTGTAAGGGTCTTAATTTCATGGTTTTCCAAGTACCTGGTCGAAGCGATGACTGTTCCGGACCGGTTCATCAGATAGACGATTGATGCGTTTGTTACCATGCGGATGGTTTCCAGTTTGTCAAGCAGCACAGGTGTCTCTAAACCCGATTCTAACGCTTCGAGAGAAAAAGATGAACGCGAAATGGTAAAAACAGCCTGCTGCAGCCTGCCGAAAATGACATTGTCCAGTTCGCCGGCGGCTTTTTCAGCCCGAATGAGATGATCAGCTTCCTGGCTGACTTTTCTCAGGGCATTCATTTCAAGATAGCTGAAAACAATCACTAAAAGAAACGCGCACATGAGAACAGCGATTTTTTTTCCTGGATTTAAAAATATATCGCTAAGCATATAACTTCAGCCTGCCCTTTCGAAAATAATTTTATCAGAATTCATCTGTCTGTTCAAGAAACCCGGACTGGATGAGGTGTGGACTTGATTCATTCCGGCTAACCCTGATAACATTATTGAGCTAAAGACCAATAATCTTGCTTTTTAATTTGCATAATGAATTGAGGTATCTCTGTGTTCAACGCCAGGAAAGAAATCGCAGCCATCGGGCAGCGACTGTTTGCAGAAAAACTGAACCATTCGCACAGCGGGAATATCTCAAGCCGCTGCGGTGATTCGATTCTTATCACACGCACAGGGTCGCAGACCGGGTATCTTCAGATGGACGACATTGTAGAAGTTAATATCCATGCTTCTTATGCCGGGCGTGCTTCCATGGAATACCCGGTTCACAAGGCGATTTATCTCAGTACCGATGCCAAAAACATTGTCCACTGCCATCCACCTGTCACCATTGCCCTGTCACTGGACCGTGATTTCATTGAACCGGTTGACGCTGAGGGAAGATTCTATTTCAGGAAGATTCCAATACTCAGTGTTGACAACGCCATTGCCTCAGATGAAGTAGCTGCCCGCATCCCTGAACTGTTCGCTGAATCCCCTGTTGTTGTCGTACGAGGGCATGGTGTGTTCAGCATCGGCCGCAGTCTGGAAGAAGCATACAAATTTGTTTCTTCGCTGGAAGCAAGCGCTCTGATTATTTGGTACAGTAAACGGTGATGGGTGATAGGTAACAGGTTATAGGTTGTAGGTAGGGGCACGATGCCTCGTGCCCGCACATTAGGTAAATGGTAATAGGTGATAGGTAATAGGTAATGCGGATAAGCGGTAACCCTCAAGATAAAAACAAAGAGACGCAGTTACCCGCGTCTCCTTATGGGATTCAATCATTGAAATACTTTAAGGCTTAAAGCCTTTTCTGAGCATGGCTCCGGCTACATCCCTGGCATCGATTTTGTAAGTTCCGTCAGCGATCTGTTTTTTGATTGATTCAACCTTGTCAGCCCTGACATCGGGAGTCTCAGCGAGAGCAGACCTTGCTTCAGGGGGAAGCTCGGCTTTTTCCGGACCTGTGGAAATTTTGTTTTCAGTCTTTGGGGGAGAGGTTTTTTGATCCATCATGGTTTTGAAATCGTCAGAATGAGAGATTTTTTTCTTTTTTTCCGCTGGAAGAGAATTGCCTGTGACCGGGGGAATTTTGTTCATAACGCAAGCCTCCGTAGTGTTCAAATGTCCTATCGACCCTTCCGGAGAATTTCTTTAATCTGCGGACCGGTCGTTCCCATTCCTGTTTTCCGCACCCATGCGGTGCCTGATCCAGAGTGGCAGTTCCTCCAGGCTGACTTTTCCGGCTGCAACGATTTCTTCGATCTGGGACTTATCCATGTGATGCAGGCTCTTAAGCACAACCTGCTTCAGCCGGCTGTCATGAATGCGGTCAATGAAGAAACATTTACTTTCCTCTCCGGGAAAATTGCCGAGCACTTCGATGATAACGCGATGGAGAGAAAAGTCGGTCGTTTTGTGGAAAAAATCCCGCAAAGCCGGCGCGATCGCGTGGTCGTCGAACTGTCCCATACTGCTGATAGACCAATAAAGCATGTCCGGGTTATTCTCGTGTTCAATAAGACTGATCAGGCGGGGTACAACCTCATTTCCCAGATACTTGAAACACAGGCTGGACTGGTTTCTCACCGGCCAGTACTGATCCTTGAAGCTGTTAATCAGGATTTCAAAGATGTCGTTGCGAAATTCCTCGTAGCGGTAGAACTTTATCAAAGGATAAAGGGAGAAAAAACGCAGATCCTGGCATTTGTCCAAAGCCATTTCCCTGACCCGATTGAAAAGACGGGGATCAGGAGAATTCGCTATAAGCTCCAGCACGATTTTTCTGGTCTGAAGAGCGGAAATGGATGACAGTTCCTCAAGAAGCGGGCATTCAAGTTCGAGGTTCGATTCGCGGCAGACAGTAAGGGCCAGGTCACGGATTTCGTAGAAGTCGCTCTTCAGGCAGCGGTAAAGCAGATCCCGGTGGCGCTCGGCAGCAAGATCCTTGAAGCAGAGAAGACCCAAATACTGAAGCTCGGCTAAAGGCTGATCCAGAAGAAACCTGGCGGACTCATCTTCTTGAGGAAGTAATCGTGTCAGAATAAAACGGCTGACCGGGTCGGACGATTCAAGCAGCCGCATCAGGCCGGTGTGGTCGCGGCTGGACAGGTGAAGCAGGAATGAATCTTTGAGTGCATTGGGAACTAAAGGGAGAAACCAGTTCAGATAGTGCCTGTCACCTTCAATTTCGAGAAACTCGAGTCCCTTGTTCAATTGAAACGCGGCTTTAGTTTTGATGTTAAAGGAACTGTCTCCCAAAAAACGGATCAGTCCTTCCAGAGCCGGGCGGTCATGAAAACGCCCGAGAAAATCGATGGATTCTTCCTTGATCATCGGATCATCGGATTCAGTCATTGTTGTAAAGAAATCCACGAGTCCGTGATCTCCGTTTTTGGCCAGCAGACGGATGATGTGATGGCGGCTTTCTTTTTCAAAGGAGGCAAAACCGGCTAAAAGGTAAGGGTATACTTCATTGAAGCGGAAACCGAGAAGATCGGAAAGGAGGCGGCTTTTATCGACATCTTTCCTGATGTCGGCACTGTCGATAAGCTCGACTAAAAAATCGAGAGTGGCGGTTTTAGCCAGTACCTGGAGTCCCCAGTAAACAGCGTCTTCATTGCCTGTGCAGATGATGTGCCACAAGTAGCGTTCTGCTTCAGTGGTTACTGCGCCATGATTACGCATGACTTCAACAGCTGAGCGGGCGCTGTCTCTTCTGTCCAGCCATTTTTCGGCTGTGAATCGGTTGACAAGATTTTTAAGGGATTCCATCATACCTGACATTATAGCGTTATTCCGTGAATATTTCAAGGGTGTTAAGCTTGTTTCTGTTCAAGCCACACTGTTTTGGTCAGTTAATATTGATTATGAGCTCATCAAGGTTTCTGATATGATTCTGACATGAATAAGCATGGTCTGCTGATATTTTTTCTTCTTGTATCGGCTTTGACTAAAATCTCAGCTTCAGGCAGCGGGATAGTTCTGGGAACTTTTGAAGTTTTTACCGGCATGAAGGTGGAGGAACTGTCCACAGGTCTGGCAGCTTCAGGCCTGAAAACTCGCAAATCCAGTGCCGCAGGGCTTTTACTGGTGACGGTAATTGACAGAGGCGGGCGCATGATCGGCATTGTCCGTTTAGACGAAAATGAACAAGTGGTTTCGGCAGTTCGCTATGAAGGGATTTTCACCGGAATTGATTCCTGGAGGGCCTGGGAGCGGGTGCATAGCTTGGTTTCCGCGGCAGTTCTCAGGTTCCGCAAAGAACCGGTGCTGAGGTCAAAGACTTGCTGCGGGGGTAAACATCTGCTGGAAATCGATTTCGGAACCATGAAAATCGAGATCAAGTTTGATGAGGGAAAAAATCCTCCAAATACGAGAAGAGTGACTGTCGAGAGCACGATTTGATTATCTGGCGTTTCCAGTAGTACGACCCTGGTTTCCGGTCGCTTTAAAGAATTCCCATACAGGCGCCGATAGGCTGTCTATGCTAAGGAATCTGGCGACCTGTACTAGAGTTCTGTATTCACGCGTCAATCTGATGACCCTGAATATTGCTCTGGCGGCTTTCCTTGTAGATCAGTTTATCAAGTTTGTTATCCGCAGCAAGTTCATGCTCCATGAGTCTCTGCCGGTGTTTCGCGGTGTATTCCATGTAACTTTCGTCAAAAATTATGGTGCGGCTCTTGGTTTCTTAAAGGGCAGGAACGATTTTCTTATTCTCTCGGCAGTGGCTTCGATCATTCTTCTGCTGGCTTATTCTCAACGAGTGCGGTTGAACGAGATATACTACAAGATTTCTCTTGGCCTGCTGCTGGGTGGAGCACTGGGGAATCTATTCGACCGCTGCATTCTCGGCTTTGTGGTCGATTATTTTGACTTGAGGTTTTTCCCGGCCATCTTCAATATGGCTGACCTTTTCATCGATGTTGGTGTACTGTATCTGTTCTACCGGATTCTCACGACCAACGAAGAAACCTTCTGGCCCTTTGTTGAGAGGTCTCCCGAATAATCTAAAGATCATAATGCTGCTGTGTCTTATCCTGCGATCACTCTGACAAGGGGGGAGCATTCTACTTCTTTTTCAGAGCCCGGATATTGTACTCGACTTTCTCTTTGAATTTGAAGTCAGGCGAAATTTTCAGAACATTCTGGTATTCGAAAAGGGCTGAATCAAAAAAGTTTTCTCTCTGATACGCCTCAGCCAGATGATAATGGGCCATGGTGTAATAAGGATCAGCGGCTACCACCTGTTCCAGGTGCGAGATAGCCTGTACCAAGTCGCCCGAGTCAATCGCAGCAAGAGCCAGAAGAAAAAGAAGCCTCGGATGGTCTCCGAGGATTTTCCCGGCCTCACTCAGTTCGTTCGTCATTTCCTGTTCTTTACCAATCATGTGATAGAGTTCTGCCAGGTTCAGATGCCCATCCCCGTTACCCGGGTCCAGTTTGACTGCGCGGATCAGTGAACTCTCGGCCTGGGAAAACTTACCGGATTGCAGCAGGGCATAGCCCTTCAAAGTATAACCTTCGGAGCTGTTCGGATTGATGCTGATTACTTTGTCCAGCAGTTCCATGATTTCCTCTTCCCCGGCCAGCTGGTAGAAGAGGTAGGCTCTTGCCATGGCAAGATACCCACCCTCCAGGTACGGAAAATGGTCTATTGCGCTGAGATATTCGTTTTCGGCTCGTGGAAACTGACCGGTCAGTTCATAAAGGCGTCCACTGCGAAGCAGCGCCTGAATCTGGTTAGTGGACTTGAACCATTCCCTGCAGACGCTGATGGCGTTGTCGAGCAGGCCGTGCTTTTCATAAACCGACACGATTTTCTCATGCAGTGCCGACTGGTCTCCGGCTGCTGCAGCCTTGGTACGATAAATTGCGAGGGCAGGCAGTGAGAAGCCGTGCTGTTCGTAAATGCTGCCGATTTGAAGCAGTAACGCGGCCGATTCTTTTGCGCCTTTGCGCAGCAACTGGAAACTGTATGCGAGGAAACTCTCATGGTCAGAGCGCTTGAGACTGATATCGCACATCAGATTGAGCATTTCAGTATCATCGGCGCTGTAAGCAATGGCCTCGAGTGCGAATGTCTCAGCCTCGTCCATCAGGCCCTGATCGAAAGAATCTTTGGCTTTGCGCTTCATTTCAGCCACTAAATTCAATTTTTCAGTTGCGAAAATGGAGATTGCGACAATTCCTGAAGACCTTAGTACAGCATAGGCAACTACCTTTTGATCAAGCGGATAATAATCGCAGGCCAGGCTGATGATGTCGTGTCTTTTCAGCATCTGGTGCTTGAGGGCGATGTTTTCCCAGCCTGATTCCTTTCTG
>JAQTRI010000178.1 GCA_028711905.1 Candidatus Wallbacteria bacterium
TTTAAGTTTTCTGGTGGCGTGCCGTGACATCAGGCGGCCGGAACCGTGAGCTGTGCTGCCGAACGAGCTTTTCATGGCCTGATCAGTGCCGCACAGCACATAGGAAAAAGTCCCCATGCTGCCCGGAATCAACACGGGCTGACCGATTCCGCGATAACACTCCGGCAGGTCCATATGCCCTTGTGGAAAGGCTCTTGTCGCACCTTTACGATGCATTATCACCTTTGTCATCCGTCCGTTAACAAAATGCTCCTCGATCTTGGCGATGTTATGCGAAACATCATAGGCAGGGACTGCCAGAGCACGAGGTCCGAAAATCGCTGCTAAGCTCTCCCGCACTTTCTGCGCGATAATAGCACGGTTGGCCCAGGCGTAGTTGGCAGAGGCGCACATGGCACCATAATATTTGTCCGCCAGAGGAGATCCGGCGGGCGCATAAACAAGATCCCGTTCAGGCAGGGAATCGGCCAGAGCCGGATCAGCATCTTCCATCATCCGGAGATAGTCAGTACAGACCTGATGTCCGAGCCCGCGGCTTCCGCAATGGATCATAGCTGTCACCTGGCCTGTCTCCCTTATTCCCATGATTGCCGCACGCACAGGATCGTATATCCGGTCCACGCACTGAATCTCGAGAAAGTGGTTCCCTGCTCCCAGTGTGCCAAGCTGATTGCGACCGCGTAAGCGAGCGCTTTTACCGACTGCATCAGGGTCCGCCGCTTCCATACAGGAGGCTTCCTCTGCGAGCAGGATATCGTCTTCACAACACAGTCCCTTGCGGAAAGCCCAACGCCCACCGTTCTGAAGCACACCATCCAGATCTTTTTCCCCGAGCCTGATACCGGATTCGCAACCCACGCCGCAAGGAACAGATCGGAATAATTCATCAAGCAGGGCATCGATTTTTGGTCGGACCGCACCCTCGACAAGGCTGGTGCAGATCAGCCGGACCCCGCAATTGATGTCAAAACCGATACCACCGGGAGTGATAATCCCGCGTTTCATATCGAACGCAGCCACACCACCAATGGAAAAACCATAGCCCTGGTGAGCGTCAGGGCAGACTATGCTGGCGCGAATGATTCCGGGCAGAGTCGCCACATTCATAGCCTGGGTGAGAGTGGCATCCTTCTGCATGGATTTCAAGATCTGATCTGATGCAAAGATCAATACCGGGACTTTCATGCTTCCCTGCGGCTCGATCATGAAAAGGCAATCGCTCTGCTTCTTGATGATCATACATCCACCACCACAGTTACAGTATAATCGTCGTTGATTTCCATCTCGCTGTATGTGACAGCCTTAGCACCACTTGAGCACTCATAGTTTCCGGCATCATCTCCACGGAGTATCGCTTCAAGTTCGTAGCGCGAAAAAATCCGCAGTTCTTTGACATCATGCAGTAAAAAAGCCTCGCTCTCGAATCTGACGATCAGGGTTTGGAGAAAATCGAACAGCAGGCTCTTGAGCCTTGTTGTATGGAGCCTGACACTGATCGATCGCACTGGTGAAACAGCTTTCGGATCATAAACCAGTGCGCTTAGTGCATATGCCGCTGAAGAAAAGGATTCCTCCAGACTTTTTCCGCAGGCCCTGATCTTGACATCAGAACTGTGATCGAGATATTCGAACGGCATTTAAGTGCGGCCAGGCATCAGGACAAATATTCGAAAATTTCTTCCATGGTCTTGCGCGGACGCGATTCTCCAATCTTAGCCGGATAGCCTATTGTCAGGAGAGAGATCACTCTATTCGGGTCGCGAATATTCAGAAGACTTTTGACACTATCCTCAGAAAATGCGCCGATCCAGCATGTTCCCAGACCGAGTTCCACAGCCTGGAGCGTAGCATGATCAACAGCAATGGCGACATCCACCTCCAAACTGTTGAACTTTTCTCCCATTCCGGGATAGGCTTGAGACTGATCACCATAGAAACACAGTATCACCGGAGCCTCAGCCACAAATTTCTGACCATGGCAGACTTCCGGCAACCTGGCTGTCAACTCTTTGGATGTTATGATTTTGACATGGAACGGCTGCAGATTCTTGGCACTCGGTGCTGATCTGATTGCTTCCAGTATGGCATTAAGCTTTACCGTTTCAACAGGTTCAGCTTTATAGCTGCGGATACTCTTTCTGGCGCGAATAGCTTCGTTTACATTCATGGTGCTTTAGGGGTAAGAACAATATCGCTGCCGGAGCGCCCTGAACACCAGTTCACGAGTCCCAGTCCCATCTGGGGATGATCGTGCTGTGTCATATGATAATTGTTGTAAAGCCTGACCGGCGGAATGACTGAAGTGTCCTTGGTACCATCATCAAAAGGCGAGGAATCACCGATAGCCGCAATCCGGCCAGTGCCGTACCGGGCAATGACAATATAGGGATTGCCGCCGTACTTCTCAGAAAAGCTGAACAGTTTCATCACTGATTCCGGAGCAAGTACAGAAATACTTGTGCCGCCCCAGGCCCCGATACTGTCGACCCCGTTTGTAACAGAACACTCTTTGTTCTTATAGGCGATAGGGTGTTCGGACATGGTTTTTTTATCGAATGTGAAACCGAAATCACCTGTGAATTCATTATAAATGCGCACTGCGTCCCAGCCGTTGTTGTTACGGTCCGCTCCGAAATGGTCACCGATCAGCAAGAGCCCCCCACCTTCGGATGTGAATTTCTTGATGGTGCTGATCTCTGCCTCGGAAAAAGGGTTGTTCGGCTCCGGTATGACGAAAACATCGAATTCACGGAGTGTTTCAGGTGTAATAGGGCCGACATTCAAGCTGTTTACCTGATAGCCGTTGGCTGAAAGATGATCAGCGAACGAGGAATAGCCCGACACAATCGTCCAGTGAGCAGACCCGGCGATCTGGGCGTGAGTGTTGTCAAAGAGCACTTTGATTTCTGCGGATGCAGACGAGACCAGCACTAAAAACATGGCAGTGGTTAAAAATATTTTTTTCATGAATATATTATATCCGGATTCCTGAGTTTGCCAAGACTTTTTTTCGCGTTATAATATGCTGATGCAGGTAGATTTTCCCTTATATCACCAACCGGTGTTCCGGCCTCCGGCAGAAGCGGATAGCCTGATCGTGCAGGTGACTCACGGCTGTTCTCGCAATACATGCCGCTTCTGCGGAATGTACAAGGGCGTCAAATACGAGACCCTGGACCGGGAATACATCGAGTACTGGCTTGACCGGCTGCCGCGTGTGATTTTCGGTGGCGCCAGGCGCGTCTTCCTGGCAGACGGTAATGCCATGTGCGTGGGATTCCCCTGGTTGCGTGAGATCCTCACCCTGCTTAACAAGAAGTTCAGAGGTTTACGCCGCGTAACGATTTACGCCACACCTGCCGACATCCTGAATTATCAAGCTGAGGAGCTGGCGGAACTGAAATCCCTGAAGCTGTGGATGGCCTATATCGGCCTGGAAACGGGTTGCAACGAACTGCTCAAGAAAACCGGCAAGCAGGGGAGTGCTGAGGATTTCGGGCAGGCCCTTGCCATGCTGCGACAGGCAGGCATCCGATCATCTGTTACAGCTATCCTGGGTCTGGGGGGGAAAGAATTCACCAACCGCCACTCAGAAGACACTGCCGATGCGGTTAACAAAGGTCGTCCGGACTACTTCAGCCTTCTGACTCTGATCCGGGGAGGCAACGAGGAATTTATCGCGAGCATTAAGCAGTTGACAGTGCGCGAGGTGTTCCTTGAGTTGCGCCGGATCGTGGAACGAATCGAGACGAGAACGATTTTTCGCACCAATCACGCATCCAACATCCTGCAGTTGGAAGGAACGCTGCCTGACGACAGACTGCGGATACTATTCGAGATCGACACAATTCTCAGGTCAAGTGAGGAATTTCTTGACCGTGAACCGGGTTTTTTTGGTGAGTCTGGCTACTGAACAGTCCCGGTCGATGCAAAAAACTTCTTTGGATCAAAAGAAGCGTTTTCAGCCCGACGGATAACCTCGTTATATCGTACAGTACCTTTGGTGGTGAGTGGGATCGGTTCATTCAGAAGCACAATCTCACTGATGCGGGAAGCCTGTTCCAGGCCGCAGTTAAGGCGTCTCCGGCATTCCCGCGCCAGATCCTCAAAGCGCTCGAAAGATGAGTTCTCATCCAGACCCAGTTCTCTCAGCCTTTCCGGATTCAGGTACACGGCAGCCTTAAGCACTTCCGAACCACGGCGCGATCCCCTGTCTGAGTAAGCCCATGCATCACTGACCAGAGGATCGGTCAGCAGATCCTGTCGTATGCTTTCTGCAGAAATTCGTTTTCCGTTGGCCAGATTCAGGACATTGTCGAACCTTCCGTAAATCGCCAGGCTTCCGTCAGGACGAAATTCAGCCACATCGCTGGTATTGAACCATCTTTTCCCGTTCTCGTTCGAGATCAGAGAGGCATCGGATTCCTGATCGTTGTAATAACCGAGCATCAGGCTCGGGCCGCTGACATGCAGACATCCTGTGGTCGGATCAATGCGCGCTTCCAGATTATCAAGCAAAGGTCCGCATTCCCCTGCATGATCCAGATAGTATCTCGAGTACTTGAACAGGTTTTCTTCGTAAGCCTGCACTGCGACCACAGGGCTGAGTTCAGTTGTTCCATATCCGTTGATCACCGGAAGACCTAAATGAATCAAATCCTTGAGCAGTTCCGGAGCCAGTGACGCTCCACCGGACACGAAGAATCTCAAACCCGGAAATTTAGACCTGACACCACTGCAGACGATAAACGACAGATTGACGCCGCAGGTTCTGTGAACTGCTGCGACCAGAAACCGGGCCAGACGGAAAAGCACGCGAACTGGAAATGGTTCAGACTCGATCTTTTTCAGGATTCCATCGCGGATCTTAGCAAGCATAAGTGGAACAGTGATTATGATGCTTGGATGTGTAGCGCGGATGATTTCAGCAAAGCGCTTGTGACTGCTGGCTAAAATGATTGTCGCGTTATTGTAAAGGGCAGTAAGGGCGATGATCAGCGGAAAGGAATGGTTGAGAGGAAGAATAATGGCCACATTGTCGGTGGCGAATACCCTGACCCTGCGGCTGATAGCCTGAACATTGGCTGTCAGATTGCCATGGCTGAGTACTATACCCTTGGGCTCCCCGCTGGTACCGGATGTGTAACAGATAACTGCCGGATCATCATCTGACAGCATAGAGGGTGAATCCTTAACCGGGTATGTCAGCATGGTCCGGAAATCGTGGACTTTTACTCCTTCGGGCATGATAAAATGTTGACAGCGGTGGTGATCCAGAAGCACCACCTGTTTTATTCCTTCCATCCCTTTGAGAAAGTGGTTCTCTACAGGTCCTAACCCATCGAGTGAAGTCATGATGATTTGAACCCCGGCATGTTTGAGGATAAATCTTTTTTTTGCCGGGTCAGTATCAGGACTGATCGGGACAGCTATGCCGCCTGACGCAGTCACTGCCAGAAAGAATTTTAACCATTGCCGGCGGTTTTCCGCCACTATACCCACACGATCACCTTTGCACAGCCCCAAAACATTTTTCAGCGAGCTTTTCAGATTTTCAATGTGGCTCTGCAATTCAGCGGAAGTGGTTTTTTCATATACCAGAGCTACTTCCTGGTCACGGCGGGTTTCAAACCCTTCCAGCAGAGCGCTGCTGCTGCAGCCTCGATACAGTTCAGAAATGTTCATGAAAATTCCCCCAGTAATACGCGAAAACAGAATTGAATTATACCTGAAAATCGCATAATGCAAAAATCTGCTTGCAAGTATCGGTGTTTAATATATAATTAGAATAGTATCAGCAGTAAATCAGTATCAGGAGTAGAATATGAAAGCATCAACACTAGCTTTATCCACTTTATGCTGTTTTTTATTCGTTATCTTTACTGTAACGGTTTTTGCCGATGAATCTCCATACCGTCTGCTTGATGAACGCCTCGTTTTTGAAGAAGTCAAACATGTCTGCGACATGGAGGGCGGACTGTACAATGTCTCCACTGATGCAATTCCCCGCGGACTGAATATGGACCTGCTCACCGGAGCGGTAATTCCTGATGATATGGACGAAATCGTTGCCAGAGACCTTGTGACCTTCCCCCCCCTCAAATCGCGTCTTGCATCCAAATTCGACCTGCGTGAGAAAAACGCTGTATCTCCGATCAAGCACCAGCGCAGTTGCGGAAGCTGCTGGGCTTTCGGCGGAATTGCGGCTTTCGAGTCTGCCATTATGCTCAAGGACGGCAAAACACCCGATCTGGCTGAACAGGATCTGGTGAATTACGCCAAGTACGGCACATGCAGCGGCGGATATCTCAGTTGCGTCAAATACTTTGTCAGTCATGGAGCAGTCCAGGAAAAGGACTGCCCATATCGTGCCTCCAACGGTTCCTGGGAATCCAGCCTTCCCAAGCCATACAGGGCCGCTGAAGTCGGCTATGTCAAAAACGATGTTGACCAGATCAAGCAGGCCATCATGACCTATGGCGCGATCTCAACTGTTATTGCCTCAGACAGCCAGGTGTCGCACTATTCAGGCGGTATTTTTAACCATGACAATAACTACAGCACCAATCACATAGTGGCTCTGGTCGGATGGGACGACTCACTCGGATCAGGCTGCTGGATTATGAAGAACTCCTGGGGCACCAGCTGGGGCGAGCGGGGGTTCATGTACATCGAATACGGCAAATGCAGCATCGGCAATTACAATGCATTTGTCAAATACGATGGCAGCAGTTTCGACCCAGATTCGTCACCCACGCCCAATCCGACTCCCGGTCCCACACCTTCGCCGAACCCCAGTCCTTCGCCTACACCCTATCCGGTGCCTGACATCCCGGACTATGGCCCTGAGGATCCGCCGTTCCCCTGGAATCCTACTCCTGATCCTACTCCGGCTCCAACGCCCAATCCGCAACCCAACCCGAATCCTCCTGCGCCGACTCCCAATCCGGTACCTGATCCTGTCCCAAATCCTGCTCCAAATCCTGCACCTGTTCCGCCCCCTGCTCCCAATCCGAATCCACTAACCCCGGATCAGATCATTGATTTGATAGAGGATTTGATCAACTTCTAAGAGGCTCTTATGACTGAGCAAAGCGAAGGAATTAGAGCCTCTTGTCCCCGAACGCGGTGAGCGGGACCGGGTTTC
>JAQTRI010000179.1 GCA_028711905.1 Candidatus Wallbacteria bacterium
TAGTTTTTCCCCGTCCCCCGTCACCAGTACCAGCCTCATAGTATCGCTTAACTGCCGCATCAGTGGACAGATACTCCCAGACAGCATTCCTTAAAATCAGTTCACCCACACCGTGGATTATGCCAAGCTTGTGCTCGTCAACTGCCACGGCGTCTGAAATGAATTCGCGCAAAGCCTCGATCGCAGGTTCCATTCTTTTTCCCCTGAGATCGAGTTCCCTGCGGAAATCCAGTTTTTTCTGCAGCATGCCGGTAAACATGACTGAACTCTGCCGCTCTTCGGTTTTTGCCCTGGCCTGTGCGATCTCAGAGACCGGACAGCGCATCTTCAGAGAATCCACCGCAATCTCAGCGAATCCGGACTCCACCTTCAGTACTGTACCCCAATGCTTCATCCCCCTGATCCTGGCCTCCATGCCGGGACTGACTTGCACCGGATCTCCGGGAGGTTCCTTTTTTTCTTCAATCAGCACAGACCGTATCTCGTGCACCTTGCTCCTCAGAATATGCTCTCCCCGGCCTTTTTCCTGTGCCACCTGATGAAGCTGAACCTTTAGTCCCTCGATAATGTCGTCCAGCTCTCGCTCCTTGATTCTTACCAGGTCACGAATCTTTTCTTTCTGAGTTTTTTTCAGGTCTTCGATCTGGAGCTCCCAGCGTCTGCGCAATTCTTCCGCAGCCGCGAGTTCCCGCTTAGTCTGCTCGCCCTCAGCGCGGGTCTGCTGGAGTTTCTCACGCAGGTCGGCAAGCCTGGTCTGGTACTCGATCAGGTCAAGTTCAACATAGTTCTTAGCCCTTTCAAGGACATGGTCTGGAATGCCGAAGCGCTTCGCGATAGCTAAGCCGTAACTGTAACCCGGCTCACCATATGTGATGCGATAGGTCGGCTCCAGGGTCTTCAAGGAAAACTGCAGTGAAGCATTGACCATTCCTTCCAGTTGTTCAGCCATCTCCATCACTCTGCGATAGTGGGTAGTGACAACCGCCAGAGAACCGCGGTGCAGGATCTCTTCAAGCACAGCGCAGGCCAATGCCTGAGATTCATCAGGGGATGATCCTGAACCGACCTCATCGATCAGAATCAGCGATCTGTCTCCGGCACGATCAAGAATGTCCCTTAGACTGACCAAGTGCGAGCTGAAGGTGGACAGACTGTTCTCTATGCTCTGCCTGTCACCGATATCAAGAAGAATGCTGTCCAGCCAGCCGATCACAGCCCTTGCCGCAGGAACAGGCAGGCCTGAGAGAGCCATCCACGCAGACAGGCCTATGGTTTTGAGAGCCACGGTTTTTCCTCCGGCATTGGGTCCGGAAATTACCAGCATGCGGGAATCCGCATCCAGACTCAAGTTCTGTGGGACACCATTTTTGCCGATCTGCGGATGCAGCGCGCCTTCCAGAAGAATACACCTGCCCTCAGTGATCTCCGGGATAACAGCCGCGCATTGATGCAGGTAAAGAGTCATTCCACAGAGCTGTTCCCAGTAAGTCAAAAGCTCCTGATTGCACATGAGTGGGGAAGCGTCCGGCCTGGCAATATCCGTCACCTCGGTCAAAATGCGGGCAATTTCACGCTGCTCGGCAATCTCTAAGCTTCGAAGGTCATTGTTCATTTCCAGTGCTTCCAGCGGCTCCATGAACACGCTTTCCTTAGTTGACGACTCATCGTGGATCACACCGGGAAAACGGTTTTTGAATTCCTTGCGCACCAGCATCACCCTTCGCCCGTTACGCACTGTAATGATTTTTTCGCGGAACATGCCGTCATATGCAGAATTGCGGAAATAATGCTGATAAAAGCTGTCCAGCCGGGTCGAGGTGTCGGCCAGGTCTTTCCTTATGCGGCGCAATTCCGTAGATGCATCGTCACGCAGTTCTCCCCTGTTATTGATAACCCTGTTGACAGCTGCTACAATCGCCGTTCCCTCAAAAAGGGCGGCAAAGCATCCGTTGAGGCAGGAACCGGCATCTGCAGTGATCCTGAGAACTTCAGCAGCCAGTTCCAGATTATTCCGCAATCCAGCCAGCTCCTGGATATCAAAAGCAAAATTCCCTATGCAAAGCCGGGGAAGGCGTTCTATGCCGCAGGCTGTATGCGAAGCAAAGCTCCCGGTCCGGGAGTAACATGCATCCAGTTCCGACAGGCGTTTAAAATGACTGATCAGATCATCCATGGAACTGAAGGGTCCGAGATGGCCCAGATTCTCATGCGTCAATGGAGCGCAGTATTGCTTGAGCTGCTCCTTGACTGCAGTGACTCCCAGGTCGCGTTCAAGGTCATGATTGAAAGCCTGCGCATTTGCCATGTGAACATTATACCGGAATTCAGCTGTTTTGGGTAAAATTTCGACTTGCCTTGCAGTCCGGGCTTGTGTAACTTGATCTGCATGGCACAATTTGCTTCGCTTAAAGGCAAACGATTTATAGTCAGCGGTGGAGGAACTGGAGGCCACTTTTACCCGGCACTCGCTATTATGGACCATCTCCAGTCCCGCGGAGCTGAGATCTGCTACATTGGTTCCATGCGCGGTATCGAATCGGAATTTCCACATGACAGCTACCGTTGCCGGCATCTGCTCCCTGCCGAGGGCTGGAATCGCACATCCAATTTGAGCCTGTTGCGATCAATCCCATTGCTTTGCGCCAATGTTTACCAAGGAATCTCGATCATCAGGCACTTTCGCCCCCATGCTGCAATCATTACCGGCGGTTACGCATCCATCGCCGCCGGCTGCGCATCGGTTCTTACAGGTACCCCGCTTTACATTCAGGAACAGAACTCATTTCCAGGCTTAACACCAGGCTGCTTGCTCCATTCGCAGCGAGGATTTTCCTCGGTCTGCCGCTTAACAGAGCGGTAATGCCTTTCAACTGGAAGTCTGTGATTCGCAAAACCGAGATTTCCTTCAACCCTCTGCGCCCTGAATTCGCCTCCTCATTTTCCAGTCCCCACCCGAAAAGTGTGCTTTTCGTTGGCGGTTCACAGGGTTCGGCTGCCATCAACGCAGCTTTTACAGCCGCTTTGCCGACCATTCTTGAAAACGGTTACACGGTCACGCTCTTGTCCGGCAGGCGCTTTTTTGAACAAATGTCGCTTTATGCAGGATTGCATGTTTCTGTGTTTCCTTACAGCGACAAAATCTGGGAAATGCTCAGCGGACACGCAATCATAGTCAGTCGCTGCGGGGCTCTGTCTATCAGCGAAATCATCCGATCAGGACGGGTCAGTGTGCTCATACCCTACCGCAATTCTGCCGGCAATCATCAAGCCCACAACGCTGAGGCTCTCGCAGAATCCGGTGCTGCGGTCGTGTTGCGCGAGGAATCTCTTCCGAATCTAGACTGGCACTCATTTTTCAATTCCCTTGAAAGCAGTTATAATAAGATGCTGACTCAAGTTTCATCCCTTAGAGAGGATTCTTTGAATCGAGATTTTTTTCATTTGTTCTCCCGCATAACGGATGAATCGTTCCATGCTTGAAAAAAAACGGCATCTCCACTTCATCGGTGTCGGCGGTTACGGCATGAGCGCGTTAGCCGGCATCGCTCTTTCCCAAGGTCATTCAGTCAGCGGATCTGATCTGCGCAGCAATAAATTCGTTCAGCATCTGATCGACCAGGGGCTGAACTTCTTCCGGGGGCACAGCCGGGAAAATATCATCGACCTGCCGGTTGATTTTGTGATTTATTCATCAGCCATCAAGCTCAATAATCCGGAACTCGACCACTTCCGTCAGAACGGGGTGCCCTTCCTGACAAGAGGTGAAGCATTAGGACTGTTCTGTTCCGGCAAAAGATCCATCGCTGTGGCCGGTATGCACGGCAAAACTACCACCACCTCCATGATCGCCCATATTTTTCAGTGCGCCGGATTGTCTCCAACCGTCATTGTCGGCGGCGAAATGCTTGATTCCGGCACTAATGCTCTTGCAGGCAATGGTGACTGGTTAATCACAGAGGCCGATGAATCGGATGCCTCGCTGCTCTATCTCAAGCCGGAAATCTCCGTGGTCACCAACATTGAGGAAGAGCATATGGATTTTTACGCATCCAGTGAAGAGATCGAGTCCATTTTCGAAAAATTCCTGTGCTGCACCACCCACTCCGCTGTACTCTGTTACGACAATGAAGTTGTGCGCAGCCTCGGTTCACGCATGGCTATTCCCTGCATGTCCTATGGCCTGGACCACTTTCCTGTCCATCTGTCTGCAAAGAACATCTCCTCCGAATCCGGATTCCTGTCGTTTGATCTCCTGTATGGTGAAACTGCATTGATTCCGGTAAAACTCAAAATGTCCGGCAGACATAATGTTCTGAATGCTCTGGCATCCCTTGCGGCATCCCTTTGCGCGGGACTTCCTCTGCTTCAGGCCGCAGAATCCCTCGCCACATTCAAAGGTGTTGCCAGACGCATGGAACTTCTCGCTGATGCCGGAAGCATTCGGGTTTACGATGATTATGCTCATCATCCCACCGAGGTTCTGGCTGTTCTGACGGCACTAAAGAATTCCAGACCGGAAAGCAGGCTGATCGCAATTTTTCAGCCACACCGCTATTCCAGATTCAATTATTTTCAGGACGCCTTTGCCGACAGCTTAGCTCCAGCCGACTCTGTGGTACTCACTGAAATTTACGGAGCCGGAGAGCTCAACAGCCGCAATGTCAGCGCCAGTGATCTGCTTCCTGTTCTCAAAGGCCGGAATATGCCCGTCAGTTTCATCCCGAGAATCAGTGACATTCCAGCGTATGTCATGGAAAAGGCCGGCTCCGGAGATACTGTGGTTACACTTGGAGCAGGCAGCATAACGGAAACGGCTCGCGAAATCGCCGGCCTGATTGTAAGGGACTGAACCCATGGAAAAGGTTCTGCGCTTCAAACCAGCCGCCCACAAAAAAAATCAGAAAAAGTGGCAGCGTATCTTCAAGAATCTTTTTCGCTTAGCTTTTCTGAGCCTGCTGGTTGTCATCATTTGTTTCGAACTTTACTTCCTGGTGACCAGCACCAGCTACTTTGAACTGCGAAAAATCCGCGTTGATGGCAATCAGCATCTGGAAAGCAACTCCATCCTCAAATTTGCAGGGGTTTATCCTGGAATGAAAATGTTCAAACTGGCCCGCGCGAAAGTCGCATCGCAGGTCGAGGAACTGGTCTGGGTCAAGAGCGCTCATGCCAGGTTCGAATCTTTTGGGGAACTTGTGATCACTGTAGTCGAACGCAAGCCCGAATCCATTCTTTTCTGCAATAATTTTTTCTACGAAGTCGATAAGGACGGTATTGTTCTCGTCAAGGGAATCCGCAATATCGATGAAACCCTTCCCATTATTACTGGAATCCGCCTGGATTCAGAGCATTACGAAGGAGAACTGATATCAGACAGCAACTTTCAGATGGCCTTAGACTGGATCAACAATCTGAAGGACTTCATGATTGAGGAAATCTCGGAAATCAATGTAGAAAGCGACCTGAAAATTTATTTTTTTACGCTCAATGGCGTCAAGATCTATCCCGGCCGCTTCGACAAGTTCCGCAGTGTCTACCCGGTCGTCAGAAAAGAACTTGATCTGGCCAGCAAGGGTAAGACCAACATCGATTATATTGACATGAGATACGATAACGAAATAATTTATAAGACATTAACGAAGTTAACACAGTAAAGAGGAGGTCGGCTTGCCAAAAGACAACTTCATAGTCGCTCTGGATATCGGCGCGACCAAGGTATGTCTCCTCATCGGAGAAGCCTCTGAGGAGCGGATCAAGATCGTCGGCAAAGCGATTTCTCCTTCGCTCGGCATTAAAAAAGGTATAGTCGTCGATCTCGAAAAAACCATCTATTCCATTGAAGCATGCTTAGAGAGGGCTGAAAAGCAGGCTGACATCGCCATTGACCGCGCCTATATCTCAATCGGCGGGGCGCATATTCAGTCACTTAACAACAAGGGACTGGTCGCAGTTTCCGGCCCGGATCGGGAAATCACACAGGACGACATGGAACGCGTCATCGAAACCGCCAAAACTTTTGCCCTCCCTCCCAATCGCCGCATTATTCATCTGCTTCCCCGTGAATACAGCGTTGACGAGCAGGGCGGCATCCGTGATCCGCTTGGCATGGCAGGTACCAGGCTCGGGGTCGAGATCCATGTTGTCACAGGGCTCAATACCTCGATTCAGAATCTTCTCAAGTGCGTGCACAGCGCCGGCATCATTGAAGAGGAACTGGTTCTGCAGTCCTATGCTTCTTCATTCGCTGTCCTCAGCAAAGACGAAAAAGAGCTGGGGGTGGTTCTTGTCGATATCGGCGGTGGTACCACCGATATCGCTGTTTTCGTTGGTGGCAGCATTATTTACAGTAATGTCATTCCCCTTGGCGGCGAGCATGTTTCCAATGACATCGCCATCGGGTTGCGCACACCACTTGAAGAGGCTGAAAAGCTCAAAATTTCCAGGGGTTTCGCCATTGCCAAAGATATCGATGAAAATGAGAAAATCGAGATTCCCACTCCCGGAGGCGAGGAAATCAATATTGTGACACGCAACAAGCTGTGCCAGATCATTCAGCCTCGTATGGAAGAGATCTTCAACATGATTAAGGATTCCATCCAGGAATCAGGCTGCCAGAAGATGATATCCGGCGGTGTTGTCATGACAGGAGGCGGTTCACTACTGGCCGGAGCTCCGCGATTAGCCGAGGAAATCCTCGGTCTCCCGGTCCGTGTGGGCAAACCCGGCAAGGAACTTTCAGGCATCGGCAATGACCTCGGTTCACCGTCCTACGCGACGGCCATTGGTCTTCTGAAATATGGAATGATGCGCCGTTCAGAGGTCAACAAGGGTTACTTGACAAGCAACTGGTTCGATGCTATGCTCAGTAAACTAAAAAACCTGTTCGCCGGTTGAAGGCGCGAAAACATTACTCATACCAGCATAAACAAGGGGGATCGCACAATGCCGATGTTTGAATTTGATGTTCTGGAGCAGGCTCCTGATATTAAGGTGATCGGAATCGGGGGAGGTGGTTGCAACGCCATCAACCGCATGATCAGCTCCAATATTTCCGGCGTGGACTTTTTGTCGGTCAACACCGACTCGCAGGCGCTGACGCTCTCCAATGCCAAGCAGAAGATACAT
>JAQTRI010000180.1 GCA_028711905.1 Candidatus Wallbacteria bacterium
ACGATAATTGGAAATCAGGCGATTCTGATCCATGCCGTTATTGTACATGCGGGCTGTCCTGCTGGCAAATTGAATCATCTGCCGGATACCTGAAGCGGGATTGACTTTCCGAGCCGGTGAACTTATCATGGTAGACATGAATAAGCGTTTCGGGGGACGCCTGTTTTACTTTTTGGTCACGATGTTCGGCGTGACCTTCTTGATTTATTTCGCCTTTTTCGCTCTCAAGCACCGGGGCGGGAATCTTTTCCTGCCCGGTGAGATCATCAAGGGATATTTTCAATGGTGGCTCGGGCTTCTGCGCTTTGATCTGGGTCTTTCTCTCAAGGACCACAGGCCTGTGCTTTCAAAAATCCTGGAGCGCTTTCCCGCTACCCTGGAACTGAATGTCGCCAGCCTGGTGTTTTCCTTTCTCATCTCTATTCCTTTGGCATTCTGGGTTATCCACAAGGATAAAAAAACCTGGGAATACTCATTTTCCTTTATCACTATGGTACTTTTTTCTCTCCCTAGTTTCTGGATCGCTTTAGTGCTTTCGATTTTTCTCGGGTTTCAGCTCGGCGAGATCACTCAGGCCTGGTTCGGATTCCAGTTCCGGTTCCCGATCAGCGGCATGCGCTCCCTTGAAGTGGCACTTAACAGTGGTGCTTTCACCTGGTGGCAGAGATTCACAGACCGTCTTTTTCACCTGATCCTGCCTGTGATCTGCTCTTCATTATTCAACATCGCGCTGATATATAAATTTTTTTACAATGAGCTGCGCCGCATCATGAATCGCGAATACATCACTGCAGCAAGAGCCAGGGGAACATCTGAACTGCGCGTTGTGCTGCTGCACGCAGGCAAGAATGCTGTTTTTCCCCTGCTGACAGTGTTTTCACTCTTGATCCCCGGACTTTTAAGCTCGAACTTTATCATTGAGACGGTTTTTTCATGGCCCGGCATAGGGCGGCTGGGATACGATGCGATCATGGCTCGGGATTATCCGCTGGTTATGGGACTGGCACTTTTCACTACCATGATCGTCATCGGCACGAATCTGGGAATTGAACTGGCGTATTTTTATTTCAATCCCATGCTCAGGGAGGCCAAGGATTGAGAAACAGCAACCGCCTGAAACTGTTTCTGGCAATGCTGCCGATGCTCCTGGTTCTGTCTGTGGGATTCGGTGGTGCCTTCTTTGTCAAGGACCCTTTGAAACTCAACTTCCGTGAGCGCAGCAACCCACCGAGTGCTCAGCATTATTTCGGCACTGACGACATCGGATGTGATCTTTTGAAAAAAATCACACTCGCCACCCGTGTCACAGTCATGATCAGCTTGTGCGCGGTGCTTCTCAGCTTATCAGCCGGATTGATCCTTGGAAGTTTCTGCGGATATTTTCCCGGGAGCTGGTGCGATTATCTGATCAATGCTTTCAGCGACATTCTTCTGAGTTTTCCCAATTTTTTCCTGATCCTGATTATGGTGGCTGTCCTGGGGAACAATGTATCCAACCTGGTGGCAGTGATTGCCGTAGGGTACTTTCCCACGGTATTCCGCATGGTCAGGAGCGAGGTGATGGCTTTGAAACAATCTGATTTCGTGCTGGCGGCGCGCTCTTTCGGATCAGGCTGGTGGCACAATTTCAGCAGGCATGTGCTGTCCAATATCAGAGAAAATCTGGTGGCCGTGTTCTTAGTTGGTATGGGAACCGCAATTGTCGCTGAATCGGCACTCAGCTTTCTGGGACTCGGTGTTCCTCTGGAAAAGCCTTCACTGGGTAGTCTTCTGGCCAGCGGAAGAAATTACCTGAATGCCTGGTGGCTTTCATTTTTTCCCGGCCTGTTCATTTTCATGCTGAATTTTTCCCTGCAGATGCTTGGAGAATTGTATCTGAAGAGGGAGCGTTCCTGAAATACCATTCCGGATAATCGGGCGAATGTTTACCCTGAACTGTAACATCGGCTGTGCCGATTAACAGTTCAGGGGCCCCTACCTGTTACCGTCTTTTTCTTTGTATTTCTTCCACAGACCCAGCACACCCGGATTCTCAGGGAAGAGAATTGTCAGCTCGTTTAGAAACATCCTGGCATCGTCAACTCTGTTCTCCTGCAGCGCCAGCTCGATAAAAGCCAGCCTGGCAGCCTTGTCGCGCTTGTTTTCGATGGAAGCGGCCACTTTCAAGGTTTCCAGGGCCAGCGAAACATTACCATTCAAGTAGTGATTGAGACCCATCATGTAGAAAGCATCGCGGCTGGATCCGATTTTCAGGGCTTTGCGCAGAAAATCGTTGCTGGCAGTATAGCTGCCTTTGTGATGAAGGCAGAACGCGGTCCCGAGATAAGCCCTTTCATTGAGCGGTGAAAAACGGGAGGCCATATGGAACAGTCTCTCGGCTTTTGGCAGATCACCGGCATATTTGCATCGTTCAGCCCGGGTTAACAGAAATTCAGCGGCAAACGGGTTAAGAACATCCTTAATCCAGATCAGTCCAAATATCAGAAAGGCCATGCTGAAAAGAAGTATTCCATGCTTTGGCTTGATGATTGTGACCGGCCGGAACAGTCCCGCACCGGTCAGGGCCAGTCCGGTGATAAGTGCTAAGTACAAGGAATGAAGGGGAAGGCGCAAAGGGAACTCACCAAAAGCGAATACGATTGTGCCGAGCAGTGAATAGAATTCAGGCGTGTGGAACAGGGCACGGCCAAGACGCCAGACAATGAATAAAAGCAGAACCAGCCCAGGCAGGCCGCACTCGGAAAGTGTTTCCAGATACTCGTTGTGAGCGTGGCTGATGCCTGTGCGCAGCGTGAGAAAATCCGGATTATCCCTGCCGGTTTCAAGCTGAGTGATGGCAGCAAGCCTGGAGAAACTCCCGGGACCTGTTCCCAGTATCGGATGCTCTCTCCAATGCTGGAACGCTGTTTCCCACAGCATCAGCCTGTAGGAAATGCTGGAAGACGAAGGATTCAATTCCAGCAAGTGGAGCATCCTTGATCTGACGGCCTGATTCAGAAGGAAAGCACAAGGCAGCATGACTGCGATAATGAGTAGGGTGAGAAACCTTCTGTCAAAAAATTTCGCTGAATGGCGGATCAGGAAGATTGCGGTCATCAGCAGAAGCGCTGACATCACGCCGCGGGACCCTGAGGCGAGGATAACCGCAGGGGTCAGTGCCACATTGAAAATGCACAAAAAATTCCAGCCCCGCATCTTGATGAGATGCGTGTTCAACGGAAGCAGAATCAGAAGAAAAGATGCGGCCCAGTTGATGTTGCCGAATCCAGCCACAGGCCTGATCCCGAAAATGATCTGAACAATCATCAGAATTAACAGGACTGAGTTCTGCCAGACCAGCAGTCGATAAAGGGTGGGTCTGACAGAGGCGAGAAAAGGGAGGGCCTGAAAAAAAGCCGCGTGCAGGGCAATCCAGACTGTGACACGCAGTCCTGGAGCGATAGAATCCGCGGCCATTGCTGACAGAACCCACCAGCAGAGCATGATCCCTGCGGGAAGGTTCAGGGGGGAGGTGAAAATGCAGCCTTCGAAGATAATGTTTCCGGACAAAAGAGCTGCAGCAGCTACCATAATGGTTCCGGAGATAAAAATCTTGGGCACGACTGAACCGGAGTAAATAATGGGGATCACCACAAACGGAGCGACTGCGATCAGCGCGCAGATGAAGGTTCTGGTTTTCAAGTACCCGTCACTTTTCAAAGTATTCGATGGTTTTCTTCAGCACTTCATCTAAGGGTGTGGCCGGGGCGAAACCCGTGAGTTTCAAGAGTTTGGAAATGTCCGGTTTGCGCACTCTCATGTCCTCGAAATTCTCCCCGAAAACCTGCCTGGGATCAATGTGATCAATGGTGGAACTGCTTCCTGTGAACCTGACGATGCGTTCAGCCAGGTCATTGATTGACACCAGCTCAGTGGAACCGATGTTGATGATCTCGCCGTGGGCCTGAGGGCATGAAAGCAGACGGAGCATGGCCTCCACTACATCATTGATATAGGTGAAACAGCGGGACTGGTCGCCTTCACCGAAGATCGTGATCGGCTGGTTCAGCATGGCGGATTTGATGAACTTGGGTATCACCATGCCGTAAGATCCGGTCTGGCGCGGGCCACATGTGTTGAAAAAGCGCACGATGACGACAGGCAGCTTTTTTTCGCGGAAATAGGCCAGGGCCAGAAACTCATCAACAGCTTTTGAGCAGGCATATCCCCAGCGGCTGATATAAGTGCAGCCGAGAATGCGGTCATCAGACTCTTCGAGAGGGATGTTCTCGTTCTTGCCGTATACCTCTGAGGTTGAGGCGATGAGGGTGAGTTTCTTCTGGTAATTAGCGAGTTCCAGGATGTTTTCAGTGCCGCGGATATTGATCAGAAGAGACTTGAGCGGATTATCCATGATGTATTTGACACCAACGGCAGCCGCGAGATGAACGATTACTTCAGCTTCCTGGACCAGCTCTTCGAGCGTGACTTTGTCTAAGACCGAACCGACTTTGATTTTGAAATTAGATTTTTGAGTCAGGTGTTCCACATTTTCCATTCGCCCAGTAGAAAGATCGTCCAGCACCTGGACGAAATGGCCCTCATTAACGAGTCTCTCGCTGAGATGTGAACCGATAAAACCCGCGCCGCCTGTGATCAGATATTTTTTACTCAATGGAAACCTCCCGGGAGACTGGTTTGTTGATCGCATCCCATCTTTTTCGGATGGCTTCGCCGAGGCCTTCCATCAGCCGAAGTGGGATGGCGTCCTGCTGGCCTTCGAGCTGGGCCAGTCCTTTTTTGTAATATTCAAGTGCCGAGTGCACATCGTTTCCCAGGTAAAGGTGCATTTTCGAGAGGCTGATGCAGGCATAAATCCGGTCAGCGGGCAGCGGGGAATTGAGGATCAGGAACTCGGCGCTATCAGTAATTTCAGCTGTATCGCTGTTGGCAAATCCTCTGCCGATGCGGTGATAAGCATCGGCCAGATGGGCATAATGCTTGATATAAAGCGGATCTTCAATCATTTTCTGGTAATCGAGGGCGATCTTTTCCCTGGCTTTCAGATCCGGGTGTTCTAAAAGAAAGGCGCGCCTGAGCTCCTGGATGTATTCGAAGTAATCCAGCAGATCCTGTGATTTTTCGAACTTTTTCAGAAAAGTGCGGGACAATTCCCAGCGCAGGCTGGCGATGAAGCTGCTGTCCTCTCTCCGACCGGAGATATTGCACGCCGCGTGCAGTGTATCGACTGAAGCCTGGTATTCGCCGATTTCTCTGAGAATAATGCCCAGATAATACTGAAAAGGATAATCGGAATACAGGGAGGAAAGCGTGACTTCAGTGGAATGCAGGTTGCTGCTTCTGGCCTCGTGCATTGCCTGAGAAAATGCCGCCTGGTCGTGAAGATCTTTGATTGAAGGAACAAGTGCCTGTTGCTTTTCTGTCTTGCCCGGTTGTTCGATGAACCTGTTGCAGGCCATCATTGACAGGGAAAACTGACCGAGCTGCAGGTAACAGCTCGCAAGATAGTATAACGAATCGGTCGCTCGCACCTCTGCAGAAAGGCACTGCTCAAAAATCTGTATTGCTGATGCGAATTGACGCTCTCGAAAAAAAGCCTCTCCCTGTTCGAAACCGAACCCGCAGGCTGTGAAAAAAAACACCGGCACAAGGCACAGAACGGACAGTAAGGCGGTTTTGACCAAGCAATCTCTCCTTAAAGTTTTGGTAAGGGCGCACGGATATTTTACCGGATTACCCGTGGCGCAACCTTGCCAACGATCAGATTATCCACATGCTAATATAATCCTTTGCCTGAGATTCTGGCAAACAGGTGCGAGCTGTGATATATTCACAAGACGGGTTGCGCATGGAACCCGGTTGACCATTTTGCTGTAAGGAATTTGGCCAGATTGAACAATAATCCCGAAATCCATCGAACTCAAGGATGAAGAAGGTCAGAAAATTCATTTGGCGTTCCGCTGTCTGGGTGCTTTTAATAGTGGCTCTGGGCAGAACCTCATATCTGGCCTCAGTCAGCCTGATTAATTATATTTTCAATGAAGGTACTCTGGTTGTTCCTGACCTGACAGGTGTTAAATTCAGTGAGGCTGCGCGTATTCTGCAGCCTTATGATCTGGAAGTTTCCCGTTCGGGGACACAGTATCACCATTTTCTGCGCGAAGGGGAAATCATTTCCCAGGACCCATACGGAAACACCAAGGTCAAAAAAGGAAGGGTCATTAAAGTGATTGTATCCGGGGGTCAGGAAATCGTCAGGGTTCCCGATGTGCGAGGCCGTCTGCTGGCTGAAGCAGAAGCGCTTCTGCGCAATACGGGAACGAATGTATCTGATCGTTGCTACATTCCGGATGAAGAAATCCCGGCTGACCATATTATTACCACTGATCCACAGCCGGCTTCCAGGGCTGTGCGGAATGAACCTGTGGCACTCCTTGTGTCATCCGGCCGCGAAAAACGACCGGTTCTTCTTGGGGATGTCACAGGATTGACTCTGGCCAGGGCCAGGGAAAATTTTCCGGATCTGCGCATCCAGCCCAGATATGAATACAGCCCGGATCGTGAGCAGAGCTTGATCTACAGCCAGAATCCGCCTTCAGGAACCTTGATGGAATGGGGCGGAATGCTGGAGGTATGGGTTAATGAATCCGCCATACCAGTCAAGGGTGGGCGAAGGTACGAGACCATCGTGTTTGATGTTCCGGCAGGCAGGAACGAACGGCTGCTGAGGTTTATTCTTACCGATGATCAGGGGATCAGGGAAGTCTTCCGCCAGGAAGTTGAAGCCGGACAAAAAATCAATTATACGGTTGGAGGAATCGGCAGGATGAGGGTGATGGTTTATCTTGACAATACTCTGGTCAAGGAATTGCAATATGATTAAGCCTGGAACAATAATCAACAATCGGTACCAGCTGCTTGATCTGATTGAGGAAAGCGAAAAACTGGCTGTCTATAAAGCACTTACCCTTTCAGGGGAAGAACTGCGCGCTGTCAAGATTGTCAGACCCAGACTGCTTTCCAACTCCAGAGTAGTGGACCGGATGATCGCTGAAATACAGAATGTCGCCAGCATCAGGCACGACAGCATGGCTGCTGTATATGATGTCGACTATG
>JAQTRI010000181.1 GCA_028711905.1 Candidatus Wallbacteria bacterium
GAGGCTGGAACGCAGCGTCGAGCAGTTCATGATCAGATTCGGCAGGCTGAAAAATGAACCGTATGTCATTCTTACGGAAAAGGACGGAAGGATGGCGGGTAACGATGAGAACCTGGTCCGCGTCCGTGAACAATCTTCAGCATTCGGAATATTCATTGATTTCTGTGAAAACCGGCTTCTGCTCAACGGCCGTTTTGTGCCTTTGTTCAAAAAGACCGTCCTGATCGGCATGATGTTCGAGCTGGTGCGTGACCCCGGGAAGGTCGTGTCGGCTCCGGCCCTGTTCCGGGCTGTGTGGGGCCGCAGCCTGGAGTCCGATTCCGATGGCTCCAACCTGCGCATGAACATTTCCAGACTGCGCACACTGCTCGGAGAAAAAGGGACTGACCTGATCCGCTCCTCAGAAGAAAAGAGCGGGTATTTTTTCAACAACGAATCAGATTTCTGTTTGATATACCGGAAGTAACGGATTGCACAACCGGGGTGAACTTCACAGACGCACAATTCAGAGGGTTGAAAACGCGGGTCAGTGTCTGAAGGGTCAACGCCCTTCGAACAGCCTGGTGTTCATGAACTCCCACACTTCGCGGTTGTCGGTGATCGTGCAGTGGTCCTCGTGCACGATTTGCATCTCGGCCCATTCCGGGGCGGCGCTTTCGAGCGCTACCAGGCCGTCGCTTTTCCCCGGGATCAGTTTGGCCAGCTGCTTGAACTGGTAACCACATAGCGTCAAAGGCTTGAGTCCGCAAAGTTGTGATGCTGGAATCAAGCAATGAAAGCGATGTGTAAACAGGCAGTTCAGCAGGAGTAACCTGCAGGACTATGAAAAACATCAAGGCGAGAGTCATCAAAAAAAAGTGTTTCATTGAGCCTCCATAATAATTATACCCGATAGCTTAAGTATTTCCTGGAAAAACTGAAATGAAAAGCATCAATCTGCAGCAAAAAAAGACATTGTACGGGTCGGTTATTTTTTGAACATGAAAAAAACTGCGCCGATAATAAAACAGAACGCCACTAAGTGGTTCCATTTAAGGTTTTCCTTCAGGTACAGCACTGAAAAAAATCCGAACACCACAAGAGTGATGACTTCCTGCATGATCTTTAGCTGTGCCGCAGTGAAATTATAATGACCGTAGCGATTGGCCGGCACCTGGAAGCAGTATTCGACAAAAGCGATCAGCCAGCTTATCATCACGACTTTCCATAACGCGGTTTCTTTGAATTTCAGGTGCCCGTACCAGGCAAAGGTCATGAATATATTGGAAACGGTCAGCAAAAACACAGTCAGCATAGTCCCTCCCGGGTATGACGGAATACCTCTTCATGAAAAGTATTTTTTGGCCAGTTTAAAGGCTGTTTCCGGGTTCCAGTGACTGATCAGTCCGATTGTGCCGAGCAGATAGTCCTTATCAATGATAATTTCAGCTGTATCGAGCGGCAGGAGTTTTTTCACCGGATTTTTGATCAACACGCGACGCAGAAGCTTTTCGCCGAACGGGAGCTGAGTGAGCGCTCCTCCTGTACCGATCACCGCTTTAACAGCCGTCAGATCTTTACCACGAACAATCTGTTTTTTTCCGGTCGGACCATAGTAATCCGACACTTCACCGGCATGACGCATCAATCCCCAGTAAAGGCAGTAATAGGCAAGTTGTTCGGAAAGAGCGATACTTTCAGCAGTTTGCGGCATTGGAGACAGATGGCGCATATTTTCCTCAATCCAGGGATCTCCGCTGGATTCCATGACTGCGGAAGCGTTGACGAAAACCCCGAGATCTCCTTCCACAGTGCGCTTGACTCGTGGCTCAGGTTCCACCATTAGAGGTGCGAACAACGGACTGCCGTCAGTAACTGAATGGATGTCAGTGGTTGCGCCGCCGATATCTATCGCCACTGCATCGCCGAGCCTTTCAGTCAACATTTCCAGACCGGACAGCACTGTTCCGGGAACAGGAAGAATTTTATCGCTGATCATGGATGAGATTTTTTCCATACCCGGAGCGTGGAGAATGTGACGGGAAAAAACTTGCTGAATCAGGTTCCGGGCCGGTCTCATGTTCAAGTGGTCCACTCTGGGATAAACATTTTCCGTCACATGAAGTTCTTTGTTCTCCCCTGAGAAAATGTCTTTAATCTCAGCAGCAAGAGCGCAATTGCCGGCATAAATCACCGGGCAGACGATAGTTGAATGAGCTAAGACTTGAGCCATGGCCAGTACGCGGTCCCTTTCGCCGTGGTCCACTCCTCCGGCCAGAAAAATGATATTGGGGCAGATCCCGGACATCGTTTTCATGTCATGGGCGGATATTTCTCCGACTGTGTAGTGATAGAGCACTGCTCCTGCTCCAAGCGAAGCCTCTCTTGCTGCGCGCACTGTCATGTCTTCCGTCAGGCCGTGTACCGTCATTTTCAGGCCTCCTGCCGCTGATGACGCTGCGAGAGATGACTCGGATTCAATCGAGGAAACCCCAAGATGATGCGCAAGGGTTTCTCGCGCCCGGGTCATGCCGATGGAAACATCGCCTTCAGAGACTGTGGTGGGGGCCTGCCCGATACCGAGATAGGCAGGTTCGGAATCGATGTGGTCGAATGCCCTGACCTTTGTGGTGGTGCTGCCGATCTCAAAAGTGAGCAGTTCCACTTTCATGGGGTTCTTCATTCTACTGGCAGGTGGGTAAGTCTGGCACACAATTCGCGGAGCAGGATCCCTGCTGCGACCGATACATTAAGAGAGGAAATCCGGCCCGGCAGGGGAATGGAAACAATGTGGTCTGAGCGTTCCAGCAGTGAAGTGCGAACTCCCTTGTCCTCTCCACCTAAAAGCAGCAGCACTTTATCGGCGTGGGAAAGAACAGTCTTTTCAAGGGGAACTCCCGAAGCCTCTGCTGCCAGCACCAGATAACCTTCCTGCTTAAAGTGTTCGAGCATGCGCAGGGGGGACTCGACCCGGGCATAGCGCAGATACTCTGAGCCGCCGGCACTGGTTTTGACTACTGTCTCGTTGACAGGAGCACTTTCTTTGCTGCTGAGGAGAACCCATTCCAGGCCGAAAGCCGCGGCTGAACGCAATATTGCACCCAGATTTCCGCAGTCAGTCACACGGTCAATATAGATTACGGGCTGCCGTAAAGTTTTAGTCGCTTCGCTCCAGTCTTCATACCTGATGGTGCCGATTAATGCCACCACTCCCTGGTGGCCTCTGCCGGCAAGGCGGTCCAGGTAATCGTCCGGAACATATTTGCAGGTGATGCCATTGGAAACAGCCAGCTTGAAGAGATAGCGGATTTTCCCGATCCCAGCCCTGCTTCTGGCCAGATAAAGGGATTCCAGCGGCCGGCGACCGCTCTCCAGAGCTTCTGTTACAGCATTAATGCCGATGATTTTTTCCATGTTACCATCCTCGCGAGGCTCCGCCGCCACCGGACCGGCCTCCGCTGAATCCGCGGAAGCTGCTGCCTCCGTAACTGCTTCTGCTGCTGCCTCCGAACCCACCATATCCTCCTCCGCTGCCAAAGGAACTGCCGAAAAATCCGCGCCTGCGGGACAGGAAGACAGCAGCGAAAAGCCAGGGGTGCTTGATGGCTAAATATACTGCGAACAGGAAAAAGAAGACTCCCCCGATCATCTCCTGCATGGTCATTTCATCCTGATTCACCGGCAGCGGGGTGGTTTTCCGCTCCATGGATCTGACCGGAGCGTCTTTGTTCCTGATAACATCGGCAAGGTGTTCAGCGGTAGCCATAACGGCCTTTTTCAGGTCGTTTCTTTTAGCGTGTGGAACGAAATGCTGATCAAGAATCTCACCAATACGGCCGTCGGTAAGCACATCTTCCAGACCATAGCCGACTTCTATGCGGACTTTGCGATCTGACTGCGATACGAGCAGCAAAACCCCATTGTCTTTTCCTGATTTACCGATACCCCATTTTTCAAAGACCTGAACTGCGAAATCTTCAACGCTCAAACCATCGAGGCTTCTGACAATCAGGACCGCTAATTCGCAACCTGTGGAATGTTCGAGGTCCAGAAGTTTCTGTTCAAGGGAATTCCGACTGTCTGACGGCACAAGACCGGCATAATCCGTAAACAGGGTCGGAGATTTTCCGGGAATTTCCGCGGAAGCAATCACGAAAGCCGCCAGAACCATAAAAAAGATCATGTGCTTCATTTTTCGATCTCATCAACTTTAGAGATCAACCGGTTGAAAAGGTTGAGCAGGCGATCGACCATTCCCTCGGTTGGCTGAAAGTCACCCCTGGCTACTGTGTGCAGAAAGTCCCGGTCTGTTTCTGAGAGCCCAAGCCACTTCAGGAGAGGGTCGCTGCCGTTATCAGCCGGCGGTTCGTCAAGCACAAGTGCCGCACTTCCGAGTACGAACCAGCTGTTTGCTATACAGGAAAGTGATCTCTTCAAGTCTTTGTCCTTGATTCCGAGGTCAATCAGGTCTGAGATGAAACGCTGTTTTTTGGCGCGCAATTCATACTCGATCTGATGTCTGAGATTGGAAGGATCAAGATCGATCTCAGCAACGAAATCATTGCCGTGCAGTATGCGGTAACAATTTCGGATCGAAGAGTATTCCACAGGAAAAACATCGGCCGATTGCAGGAACTCTGTGGCGGTCATCACCACATAACGGATACGGATGTTTTTTGGTAAGGAAATCACCCAGTCCCTGATGGACGATGCGGTTGATGCGGTCATGGTTGAAACAAGGATCAGGAAATCATGCTCTCCGGCATGCTCCTCTGCAGTTCCCGCAGCGGAAGATCCATAAAGGATCACAGATGATAAACCGGAATCGAGACGGTCAGCCAAGGGCTTTACTATGGATGCAAAATCAGTCATGGCGTCTCCACGGAACAAAGATTGTTCCAATGATATCGCATGGGTGATGAGTTTGGCAAAAAAAGGCGGGGATACCGGGGTCAGAAGAGTGAAGGGCAGATGTCATAGGTGTCGGATTCACCAAGCATGGAAGGTTTACCCTCAGAAAGGGTGATGATAAAAATCCGGCCGTGAGAGCCGAAAGCCACTGTCCGGCCGTCAGGTGAAAAAGACAGGGACCCCAGAACATTGCCCCATGATGGAAGGGGCTGGCTGAAATTACCGGTTTTCATGTCAATGCAGGAAATGGAACTGCCGGTTCCGGAATGCTCCTGAGCAAAGACAAGTGTTTTTCCGTCCGGGGACATCACAGGGCAGGAAAACCAGGTGCCTTTAAGACCTTCTGTCGGGGAATGGATTTTTCCGGTTCTGATATCCAGTATGCAGATGTCACAGCGGGATCCCGCTGAACTTTCAGTGACAAAGTCAAAAAGGACACCTTCGCCGTCCGGTGTGAAAGCCGGGTGTTGCAGGGAAGGGGAGTATGCGCTGAGCCTTTCCAGTCCGCTTCCGTCAACCAAACATCTGAAAACCGCGAATTGCCCGGAATCGCTTTCTGTATTGGAAGAAAAGACCAGCGACTTGCCGTCCGGTGAAAAAGAGGGGTTTTCGCTGTTGCAGGAATCACCGGTCAGCCATCTGGTGATATTGTCCGCGAGACTCATGACCCCGATTCTGTGTCTGGGGCTGGAATAATCGATATTCTTGCTGTTTCGCGCGTCAAAAGCGATGCAGGAATGGTCAGGCGACATGCGGGGGTTGAATTCATCGAAATCCGGGCTTTTTGTAAGGTTAATGCGCTGCCCGCCTGTATCAAGGCATTTGTATACATCGAAATCACTGCCGTCCTGGCGCGAGGAAAACAAAATCTCTGCGGCAGGGAGAGCTGTGCTGATCATGGTCAATAAAATGAGAGCCGGCAATTTCATATCGCAATCATACCCGGGGACAGGTGGTTGCGCAAGCGGTAAAATGTGGGAAGATGGGAATATCCATGAACATGGTATCCCCCCGAAGGGGGGGGGGAAGGGGGGGGGGACGGTGCTTGACTTTTTTACTTTTCAATAGCATCATCAATGCATGAGACGAGCACGATTGACATTCACCGGTGCATATCACCATTGCATGAGCCGCGGGTACGAAGGGAACAGCATCTTCGGCAGCGAAGAAATGAAAGGTATCTTTCTCGACATTTTGGCAACAGCAGCGAGCAGGCACCGCGTTCATCTCCTGGCATACTGCATCATGGACAACCACTACCATCTGGTCTTGCAGAACAACGGGCGCATGTCCGACTTCTTTAAATTGCTCAACGGTGAATTCGGCATTCATTATCGCAGGTCGGCCGGTGGAACGGGCTATGTTTTCCAGGGTCGTTATAAATCTACTCTGATCCAGGACGACACTTATCTCAGAACCGCCATTGCCTATGTGCTCGCCAATCCGGTGAGAGCGGGAATCGCCCCACAATTTCAGAACTATCCATGGTCCAGTGGACACTTGTACTACAAGGGCAACAGTTTGTCGCTGGTCGACACCGCGTTTGTCGAGAACTTGTTTGATTCCATGGAGAACTTGAACGAATTTATCGGGAAATGGGGCGATGACTCAATCCTTCAAGTTGTCAACACGGAGCTTGGAGGTTTGCTTGGAACACAATCGGCTTTTCACCGGTTGAAGCAGAAGCAGAACCGGAGGGAAAGAGGCGAAACAGCCGCTGATGAGCACAGGCGGAAGAGCGAGGGTTTTGCATCGGTGCAGGCAGTAGTCAGGGATTTCGTAAAAGCAACCGGGATCAATCCCAATCAAGTCGATTTCCACAGCCGGGAAGGGCAGCGCGTCAGGCGTGAACTGCTGGTACAGCTGAAGGAACGCGCAGGTTTGACATACAGGGAGATCGCCAGACTGAAATGGTTTCAAGGAGTGAAGATGAATTCACTGGGGAAGATCTATGGCGATGGGAAGTCAAAAGTCAAAAAGTAAAGCACCGTCCCCGTTCTACTCCCAACTATTTTGATCCGGAAAAGTGAGGAAGGTGTTTTCTTCACCCTCGATGGAAATGAAGATCATCATCGGGTACAATGTAATTCTGTGAGATGATATCTTCGAGGGATGTAATATAGCATGAAAGTCCTGCTGATCAACCCACCCTCATTCCAGGAGATCCTGGGCAACAACCCGAAAGTGGTGGA
>JAQTRI010000182.1 GCA_028711905.1 Candidatus Wallbacteria bacterium
CTGCGCTGTAACGACAGGTGGGGTGCTGTGCCAGCTGTCCAACATGTTCTGGGGCGGAGGCGCTGCAGCAATAGCCTTGTTTCTTGGCGCTGCAGTGGGAGGATTTTTCGGATACAAGCTCGATGAGCGGAGATGGTAGCTATTTTTTTGAAAGTGCTGTGCTGCGGGAAGGCAGGAACTTATCGAGAAGCAGCCAGCCGGTCAGGAACCCGCCCACATGGCAGGACAGGCTCATTGGACCCGGCAGATCAAAATAAAATCCCATTGCGACATTGAACGCGATCCAGAAAAATGTGTAAGCAGCCACCGGAATCTTCAGCGGGAAAACAAACAGGTTCTGGAACAGCCTGGAACCAGGGAACAGTTTCCAGTATGCCGCCAGCATGCCGCTTGCAATCCCTCCGGCCCCTACTAAAGGGATGAGCGAGGAGGTCAGATCCGGAATCACTACTTTTCCGGCTACTATAGCTATATCTGAGGATGGTATTGTGCCAAAAAAATAGAAGACCAGGCAGTGGGCCAGCCCTGCGACAGCAGCTAGACTAAAATAAAACGCGGTAAAAAGCAGTCCTCCTCTCTTGCGTCCGTGGTCCATGAAAACATCGAAAACATTGTCGCCGAAAATCCAGATGATATAGACATTGACTAAGGCCAGAGCGATATGCGGGTGGAGAAACGAATAGGTGAACAGCCGGATCAGGCCGAACATGCTGAATGTTTCAGCTGGAACAGCGCCATAAGTATAAAAAACCCAGCTCTGGGTCTGGCCAGGGAAAAGATAGAGAAGCAGACAAAGAAAGATGTTAAGTGAAATCAGCCCCAGAAGCAGGTCCGGGAAGATCTTTCTGGGATTGAAAACCTCTACAGGCGACTGGGTCAGCAGGCAGAAAAGATAGATCCCCATCGAGGCTTCCAGGCCATCGGCCGAGCGCTCGCAGTCAAAAGATCGGTAATGGCGCAATATCGGATAATCCATTCCATTGATATGGGTGAAAATCGGCAGAGGTCTCTCAGGGCCGGGAATTCTGGATTTAAGATATTTTTCCAGAGTGAATAACTGTTCCAGTTCACCGTTGTCCAGAAAAAAACCCCGGCAATGTTCGCAGTGGTCGATCCTGACTTTGAAGTGGTTGAGATTGTACTCCAGAAGTGTCATTTCTTCGCCGCAAGATGGGCAGCGCGCGCCATGTCCTTTCATCAGAAGCCTGGACAGCACCCTGTTGTAATCGAATCTGCGGCCGAGAACCGTTTCGAGTTCACCGGCATCGAACCAGACCCCGTGGCAGACATGACATTCTTCAATAATGATGCTGCCGGTTTTTCTTTGGGACAATACAGAGTGTTCGCACCGGGGGCATTCGAGCAGATGGTCATTATCTTGAAAAACTGATTTTGAGGGGATCTGATTTTCCATAGAAACAGTTTACCAGACAATCAGGCCCATGAAAATTATGCATATGAGAAATTGAGGAGTTAACTACTGAAGTGAAGGCACTACAGAACCATCTCGCAGATAGATGGTTCGCTGGGCGTATGCCGCGATGTCATGCTCATGGGTCACCATGATGATGGTATGGCCTTCAGTGTGAAGCTCCTGAAAAAGAGCCATGATCTCCAGGCTGGAACCTGTGTCGAGATTACCGGTGGGTTCGTCGGCGAGAAGGAGAGAAGGACCATTGACCAGAGCCCTGGCAATAGCCACACGCTGCCTCTGCCCGCCGGACAGCTCTGAAGGCAGATGATGCAGCCTGTCGGATAAGCCGATCCTGCTTAATAAATCCGTGGCCCGGTTTTTGCGTTCCTTGCGCGGCACTTTACTGTAAATGAGTGGCAGCACCACATTTTCCACGGCATTGACGCGGGGCAGAAGGTTGAAAGTCTGGAACACGAACCCGATCTCGCGGTTGCGCAGCAGGGCCAGTTCTTCATCAGAAAGAGTCGATGTCTCCCGGTCTTTGAGAAAATACTTGCCGGTTGAAGGTGAAGACAACAATCCGAGAATGTCCAGAAGTGATGTTTTACCGGATCCGCTTTTCCCCATGATGGCAACGAACTCGCCGTGTTCTATGGTCAGGTCAACACCAGCAAGTGCACGCACCTGGATCTTTTCCTGGTCATAGACCTTGGTGAGTTTCTCGAGTCTGATCAGTTCCATGCCTGAATTATCCTTGATTTTATCT
This sequence comes from Candidatus Wallbacteria bacterium, assembly GCA_028711905.1. Classification (GTDB taxonomy): domain Bacteria; phylum Muiribacteriota; class JAQTZZ01; order JAQTZZ01; family JAQTZZ01; genus JAQTRI01. The sequence goes on from JAQTRI010000182.1 coordinate 2,181, forward strand.
CTGCAGGCAAGAGCACTGGTGTCCGGTCATGATGGTATACTGCTGGTATGACGAGTAAATCCGGGTGGTTTTGGATGAGCATTGCGGCATTCCTTCTTGTGCTCGTATTTTTTCGCTCAGTTTCTGCTGAAGAACGATTCTTTCTGGAGACGGTTGAAGTTTTCCGTGTTAAGCGACCACAGGCAGAGATCAAGTCTTCCGGGAAACTGCGCAATGATATGCCGGCCGAAAACCTGAAGATCTTCCAGAAAACCGTTAACCGGCAGGCTATGAGTTTTCCGGAAACATTATTTTTGGAAGGAAAATCCGAGGGCAGGAAAGTGGCACTGACTTTTGACGATGGTCCTGATTCCTGGGCCACTGACCGTATACTGGATATTCTCGCCTCATATGAGGTCAAAGCCACTTTTTTTATTGTGGGTGTCAATGCCGAGTTTTACGGGCAAAGGGTCAGAAAAATGAAAAACAGTGGACATGCTGTGGCAGGTCATAGTTTCAATCATACGGATTTCAGGGAATTGACACCTGAGAGAATGTTCAAAGAACAGATCGAGCCTGTCAACAGACTGCTTCTGAAGCTCACAGGAGATGCGCCTGATTTTTTCAGGCCGCCTTATGGTGTTGTAACAGATGAGCAGATCAGATACACAGCCGGAAAAAAAATGAGAATGGTCAACTGGAGCGTTGATTCCTTTGACTGGGACGATCAGTACAACGGTGTTTCCGAAATCATTGCCCGGGTGATGCAGTATGCGCATCCTGGAGCCATTATTCTGCTGCATTGCGGCGGACGGGCGAACAATAATACTGTGCTGGCGCTTCCTGAGCTGATTCAGCGTTTGAAGGATGAAAAATATTCATTTGCAACTGTTCCGGAAATGCTGAATGTAGGGGCGCAGCACTGAGCCTGTGGCAAAGTATAAGATGCCGCAAGCCTCGCCCTTCGGACTCGGCAGCTGCATCTAACATGCTGCGCCCCTACGCAAATGATTTCTCATTGCTGCCCTTTGCTGCTCATTGATACCACACTTAACAGATTTTCCGGGTTAACATTGGGTCATTACAAGTCACAGGAGGTGTTGCGTGAAGTATCGAAGTGTGCTGTGTCTGTGTCTGTGCCTGGTCCTGGTGGCCCCTGTTTTCTGTGAAATGACGGGGGAACAGCCGGGGAGTCCGTATCCTTTAGCTTCAAAGGTGGTGGAACTGGCCCAGAAGTTCTGGACTGTTCACAATCAGCTGTGGAGCGGTGAGATCAGCGAAGATGAGTACAACCATCAGATTGAGGCCGTCTATGCTGAAGCCAGGGCTCTGGTCAAGGAAATTGTCGATGCATACAATGCAGGGGACAAGACCATGATGGCTGATTTTTCCAGGTTTTATGGGAGCCCGGACATCCAGAAGCATCCTGATCTGAAGAACGCCATCAACCAGCTGATGGTGGATGAACTGGTTGAATTTCTCAAGAACAAGGATCTGACTTCTGACACATATTTCCCCGGATATGGCTATGCCGATGTCGGCTTTGTGTATAAAAAAGTCGAGGAAGTCAAGCAGGAAGTGCTTAACACTTTCTGGCGCAAGATCGAAAAAGAGCATCAGAAGAATGAGAAATATCGCACTTACCTCGAAGTCGGCGTCAATATGGGAGCTGGCTTTGAAGTCAAATTCCTTACCAGTCCTTTCCAGATGAAGATTGACGGCGTGTTCAAGTATGTACGCGAAGTCGAGATTACAGTCATGGAAAATATCAAGACCGTGGAAACCGTGAAATTCCAGAACATGAAGGTCTGGTTCAACCTGTACCGGGCAAAAGCTGGATTCTTCGGCGGTGCGAGCGGGTCATGGGAACTTGTGGGCCAGACATATGAGCTGCGCGAAGAACCGACCGGCCTGCCGGTGACCGAGAAGCCGGACAAGGCTGACCAGATCTATTATCCAGGCTATGGTTACGGCGAAATCGGGTACACCTATCAGAAAGGTGCCGAGTTGTCGTCCGAAGCGCTTTCCGTCTACTGGAAGAAAGTTTCCAAGCATCTGATCAATGGAACGACCACCAGAGTTCTGCTGGAAGTTGGAGCTGAAGCCGGCTTCAACGGCGGTCTGAGCCTGGTTCCGACAGGCAGTCCGTTCCAGCTCAATATCGGGGGCAAGATCGCCTGGGTGCGCGAGTACACGATCACTGCCATGGAAGACATCACCATTGATGAAACCGTGAAATTCCAGAGAACCAAAGTCTGGTTCGAACTGAAGAGAAAAGCCAGCGGCAGCGACTGGGAATTGTGCGGCAAGACATATGATGTCCATGACGAAGAAAGTGGTTTGCCGGTAGTGGAGATCCCCGGACAGCTTTCCTGAAGCAGCATTTCAAACGAAAGACCAAAAAACGGGGCGGAAAGAGCCCCGTTTTGCTTTTACTGAAGCGCAGTATTCGAATCAGGTATTCTTTGATGCTCATTGATACGCCTAAACACATCAGGAACGATGTACAATCATTTTGTAGGTTGTATGAAAGCCCTTAAGGGAAGATTTTTCTGGAGGATTTCGATGAAAAGGCTGACTCTGGTTCTTGTGATGATGGCTCTGGTTTTTTCCGCATACGGCCAGGACATGACGCTTGGGGAGAGGTCTGCTGGACTGGCTGACAGCGCCCGGTTGCTTGAAGGCAGACTCAACGCGAAAAACAAGGTGTCCTATGGCGAAAGTTTCGATGAAGACTGGTACCTGACAGAGTTTTTCAGCTACATCACCCGGATGGAGGCTGAAAAGCCCGATGCTCTGGATGCCAGGAAGAAAGAGTACCTGAATGAAACCTTCCGCCAGATCAGCCGAATGTTCGATAATTCAGTTAATGCGGTCAATCCTGAGGCAGATGAAGTCTTGTACTGTCTGATCGGTGATAAGGTCGATTCCCTGATCAGAGAAGTTCTTCTTTCTGAAGACAGCAGGGATACATACCGCATCGTCAGAAGCGCGAAAGATGCTGTCGGTGCCTATGAAGACGAATACCTTTACGGATACCCGCTGAATATCAATGGTTTCAGCCTGCCGATTCCGATCCCGATCCAGATCGGTGTGGCAATCCAGAAATCAGCGTATGTTTCAAGCATTATCCTCAGGCACGCCTTTGCCGTTGACAATGCCTGTTACTATGTCAAGGACCTGAAGAAAATGCTCAGGAACGAGGGCTGGCGCGATACACCTGCAAACTCATCAACCAGACAGGCTGATGTGGTGCTTTATAATGACCGCGGGGCAGACTATGCCGGCATTGTGATCCGCGACTCATACGGTGAAAAAGTGGTGGTGACATGGGGCCGGCGCCAGGTGGTGGTGCGGCCGGTCGCAGTCATCGGAAGAATTGAGCTGATTTTGCGTGATCCGCAAGGCGAAGATGACGGCCAGTTTCCCAATCCCCCGAATAACGGAGGTATCATTATCAACCCTCCGGGCGGCGGAGGCATTGTCATTAATTTCTGATAGCCCTACGAGCGAAGCACTTGAGCTGCGCTCAAGTACAAGCAGCAGTATCCTCGCCCTGCGGACTCGGTAACTGCCGCTAACGAGCTGAAAGGCGCTTTAACGCGCCTTTTTTTGTTAGAACCTGTGCTGATGCCAGGTCCTGGAGTTCCGGCTCGCTTCAGGCGGATGGTTCTGATGATGGTTCGCGCTTTTTGTCTGTAAAGTGTACTGAATTGTTATACTCTGGTAGAATCATCAGGAAAATGTAGGGCAAAGCGGGAATATTGCAGCTTATAAGACGGAGAAATTCATGAAAAAAACCATGCGCCTCTCCGATATCGTACTGATGAACCTGACCGCCATCGTGGGTTTTCGCTGGATCCCTGTGGCGGCGGCTTACGGCGCGTCAGCCGTAGTACTGTGGTTTTTAGCAGCGCTCCTGTTCTTTATTCCACTGGGCCTGGTGGCAGCTGAACTGGCTACAGCCTGGCCGGACCAGGGCGGCCTGTATCAGTGGGTCAGGCGTGCTCATGGTGAGAAACCCGCTTTTCTTACTTCCTGGTTCTACTGGATAACCAATCTTTTTTATTACCCTTCACTTCTGACTTTTATTGCAGTGACCATAGCTTTTGTAATCGATCCGGCCTTAGCTGACAATAAGCTGTATGTCTGTGCTGTGGTTATCGGCTTGTTCTGGGCAGTGACCATTCTCAACCTGCGCAGTATGACTGTCGGAAAGTGGCTCTCGAATCTTGGCGGTACGCTCGGCACCCTGGTGCCCGGCCTGATCATCGTTGTGCTGGCCCCGCTCTCGGTGTGGCTATGGAAGAGGCCGGTGCAGACTGATTTTTCTCTTTCTGCCATGATCCCGCACCTGAGCGGCAGTAATAACATCGCCTTTCTTTCGACCCTGATGTTCGCAATGGCCGGCATGGAACTGACGCCGATCTTAGCCGGTGAGACGGAGGACCCGGGCCGCACCTTTCCCAGGGCCACTGTGATCTCCGCGGTTCTGATCGCTTTCATCTATATCATTGGTACCATGGCTATGAACATGGTGCTGGCTCCTGAGGCTGTGGGAGCGGCCAGCGGCATTATGGACGCCTCGGCCATTATTGCCAGGGAGACCGGCTTCAGGACGATCGTGCCTCTGATGGCCTGGTTGATGGTGATTGGAGGACTCGGCGGTATCAGCGTCTGGACCGTGGGTCCGATCAAGATGCTGTTCGAGAGCACGAAACAGGGTGTGCTGCCCGAATTTTTCACTAAGCTCAACCGGTACGGCATGCCTGGCAACGCCATGATTTCACAGGCATTCCTTATCACGCTGATCGTGCTGTTCACTTCACTGCTGCCCACTGTCAACACCTTCTACAGTGTGCTGGTGATGATGACCACCATCACCTATTTTCTGCCGTATCTTTTGAT
>JAQTRI010000183.1 GCA_028711905.1 Candidatus Wallbacteria bacterium
CATTCCTTCACATTGATGACAAAAAAATAGGTGTATCTTCCTTCAGGCAGGAACATCTTCAGTTCCCACACACCGTCACCGTCTTCATCCCGCAGAAAGTTCTTTCCCGGATGCCATCCATTGAATGCTCCGGCCACAGACACACTTTCAACTGACGGGCTCTTGTATCGGAACACTACTGTGCGTCCCTCAACAGTGGTCACTTCCATAGTAGGCTCTGCCTTTTCCGCGGCAGATTCCTTTTTTATCTTGACCGGATACTTGACCACAACCACTGAATTTCTGCCGCCATATCCGTCATCCGCATACTTCGGAGAATTCTCGTCAATCACCCACTTGCTGTCATCAATAACGAACTTGTAGGCGAATTCTCCCTCTTCAAGCAGAATTTTGATCCAGAACAGGTTCTGTTCTTCATCCAGTGTCATAACATGTTTCGATTTGTCCCATCCATTGAACTCCCCGGCCACAGACACGGTTTTCGCAGATGTATCGCGGAAGCGGAAAATCACCCCGTCATCCACACAAACAGGACCCAGCTCAGCAGCGCTGATCAAACCAGCAGCAATCAACAAAAACAGGACCAAGCGCCTTTTCATCTCAGAAGTAAAATCCTCTCCCCGGCATGGCCGTCTCCTCAGAAACCGCTGAGAAATGCATCTGTCACCTGCTTGATGTCCACCTCGGGATCAGGCTCGTTGATGTACTTGGCATACTTGAGCAGCACAATCCCGTCATTGTAGTTCCCGTTGTAATAGTAAAGCAGTCCCAGCAGGGCGTGTACCGACATGTCCGTCAATTCCGCGTTGTTGTCTGGAATGAAAACCTTGCTGGTGCTGTTAACTCCCATGGATTCAAGATAGCTGATCCCCTTGCTGAAAAAGGTCTTGTCTGCCAGACTCAGATAATAACCGGCCATCCCCACTTTCGCGTCACGGTTGGAGCTGTCCAGCTCAAGCGCTTTTTCAAAATAGGGATAGGATTCCAGGATGCCGTTCTGCTTAGCCACAGCAAAAGCGATCCCCGCATATGCGGATGACTTCTGTACATCAGTTACATTCATTCTCAGAACCTGTTCGAACTTGGTCTTCGAACTGTATGGATTTCCCTTGTTAAAGACATACCATGCGTCAGTAAGTTCCTGAGAGGGCAGGTCGCTGTAATGGGAGATTCCGGTTTCCCCGAGTGATGACCCTCCACAGCCAATGGTCGAGGCTGTCAGAAGCGCCAGTGTAACTGCCAGTATGATTTTCTTCACAGGCCCTCCCCGCCCAAGAGGCTGATCTTTCCCTTCCATTCCAGACAGTAACCCCCGTTGAACTCAGCGGACAGGATATAAAAATATACCCCACTGCCGAGCAGGCGGCCGTTTTTTCTCATCACTACCGTTTCAACCGCTGAAGGCGCGGCTGGAAGATCCTTAGCCATCACCCTCCGGCCGGCAGAGTCGTAGATCACCAGTTTCACACGACCTGGGACCTGATCGAACGAGAAATCAATATTCAGGTCCTCAAAGGCGGGCTGAGGATAAAACCTCAGATAGTTGAGTTTGGCTGTAGCACGAACAGCAGGAGCGAATCTGCTTTCAGCAGCATTGCCCAATTGATCGCTCACAGTAAATACCATTTCGCCTTCGAAACCGACAGGACAGCGATAAACAGCCCAGCCTGAACCAGCATCCATGTCATCGGCTGTCAGCATCCTGCCTGAAGCCGTCACTTTCAAGCCGGTCCAGTCCACGCCGCTCAGATCGTCTGTAATCCTGACCCTGACAATACCGGAAGCCTCTTCTGCACCTGAAGAAGTGATCTCGAATTCAGGCGCATTGCTGTCAGCAGCAAACACAAGCCTGCCGAGGACTGGAGTCTCAGCTCTCAGGCAGCCGTCACTGTGTGAAGCTCTGCCAAGAAAGCGCAGGCCTCCTGTTTCAACAGCGAAGAGCCCTATCTTGTCATACTCAGCCTCTGAGCGCAATGCGACTGCGGCCCTGCCGCGAAGCAAAGCCCCGGGAAACACCGTGATTACATCACTGCCATCAACTATGCTTCCGTACCACGGTTCAGCCTGGTCGGGCTTTTCCGTCATAGTCAGGAACAGCTGCTCCTGGTAAATGCCTCCTGGAGGAACTGTTACCGAAACTTTCCCATCCGGGCTTTCCACTATCCCGCCATCAGTTCCTACTGCTGAAACCATGAATCTGCCTGGAGCGCTTCCTTCAGGGTAATCATCAACATTCTGCGGCCAATGTCCTGTGTTGCCCTGCAGATCGGTTCCGGAAATTCTGATGGCTCCGACACCTACAGTGCTGTATTCCAGGTAGATCGAACCGACAAACCTGGTACCACTGATCTGCTTCATATCCACCACCTTGCTCCAGACAAAGATCTGGGGTGGCGCAATCAATTCTTCGGACGATTCCACTGACACGATAAAATCCTTGGTGCTGATCGGATTGGGAAAAATCTTTGGAGTTGTGAATCTGGGGCTGATGTCAAGATAATAAATCGCGCTTTTCTGCTCATTCATCCTGTTACCGGCCATATCACGGGCATAGCGCACAACAACCCAGATCTTGCCGTTATCAGAAAATTGATTAATTACAGCGTCTGAATCCAGAGCTCCAACCCAGTAGCGCCTGGTAAGCCAGGAACCATTGGTGATTTTTATCTCTCGATTATTTCCGAGGTACAGAGCGACCTCCATCATTTTGCTCGTGTCCGCGTAAACCTTTGTGTCCATATCCTCGGAAAATTCGATTTCAGCCGCCAGCTCGCCTATGCCGAAAATCTCGGGGTAGATCATGGAGTGAGAGCTGTTGGGCGTCGGGTCTGTTATCCTGATATTCACCACTTTCGGAGCTTCGTTGTCGAGTATCGCAGCCCGATTGTCCGCCTGTGCCAAGGCGCGGGCAGCAGGCAGCAGTAACATAAAGGCTGCCAGGAGAATGCCTTTTCCCTTCATTATCTACCCCTCGTAAATAGTCGTTTCCCAGTATTCTTCGGCTTTAGCATGGATAAGTTGAGAATATGATCCGACCACCAGACCGGACCAGGGCAGCGCGCCAAAGAGAATGTATGCTGATTTTGGTTGCATTTGTTAAGAAACCGGGGATAATTTAAGTATGGAGGAACCATGTGCCGTGTTTTAATAATTCTTATGCTTTTTTTATCAGTTCTCCCCGGCCTTTGCGCCCGGGACTGGAACTTCAGGATGATTTATCCCTGCACACGCGCTCCGAAAAGCCCTGACATGGCCTGTCCAAACCATGGAACAGTCCACCTGACTTTTTCTGATAAGGAAATCAGGTATGCCCCACTTGACAGTGAAGAGATCAAATTTGTTTCTCTGGGCCGCGGCAACAGTCCGAGCTTAGCCGTTGACTCGCAGAACCGTCCTTCGATCGCCTACAAAGCCGGATCACAACTCACATTCGCCCGTTTTTACAACAGCGAATGGGTGACTGAGGATGTAAAAACCGAATACGGTTTCCTGAATTTTTCACATTCAATCGAGTCTACCGGGACACCTCTGATTCTGGCCTTTGTCTATGATGGTCCGACTTGGGGCCAGCAATTCCTGTTCAAAACCGAACCCAAAATTCTGGCACGAACTGAAAGCGGTTGGGCCGTTCAATCAACCGGTCTTTCAGCAGTCAACTGCGATGGCCAACCGGTTTTAGACCGAAACGATTCGTTTCATTTCAGCGACTCAAACACAGATACAGGCATGCTGTCACACGCCTGTATCGGAGCCGCGGAAAACAGGCTGGACAATATTGTTGTCACCCGCGACTTCACCCCGGACTACTGCTTAGACGCAGCGGGAAATTTCCACATCTGTTTCTGCGATCTGGACCTGGACCGTGACCTGCGTTACTCCACCAAGGTCGACGGCCGCTGGCAGATTGAGAAAATCCCTGCCACCAGACCCAGCACACACAAGCGAATACTGACCGATCCGGCAGGGAACCCCTGCATCCTTTTCATCAATTATCGCGATGCCGAAGCTCCCCAGATGGTCGAGGAATCCACCAGAATCGGCCAGGAACTGCTGAAAACCAGCAAGCCAGCCCCCAACACCTTCCACGCGGACCTGATACTGGCCGAACGGAACAACGGCCAGTGGAAACTGGATACAGTCGCTTCTCTTCTCGCAGAAGGTGACATGGAATTAACCAGCCCGTTCTGCCTGGCAGCCTGCTTTGACACCAGAGGACAGCTGCATGTGGTGTTTTTTGATGAAAAACAGGGTGGATTGATATACGGAGTGAAGTAATCACTCTTCCCTGACTTTACCCTTGCTTTCAGCTTTAACCGGGTGCCTCTGTAAAGCATCAAATATTTTTTGAGCAAGACCCGATGAAAAACCGGGTATTTTTGCAAGTTCTTCGGCTGACGCCGAGCGCAGCAAGGCATGACTCGGGTAATACTGCTGGAGCAGCCGCCTGCGTTTCGGGCCAAGCCCTGGAATCCCGTCCAAGGCGGATTTGAGCTTTTCTTTCCGCCTCAGCCGCTGATATCCAACAGCGAAACGGTGAGCCTCATCGCGAACATGCACAAGAAGACGCAATACAGGGTGATCGTGTGGAAGTGCGATGGGTTTGCCGTGTTTCAGAGTGTGAATTTCCTCGTTTTTTTTGGCCAGTGTAATAACATCACAGGAAAATGGCGCCCCCTTCCAGGCTTCCACAGCCGCAGAGAGCTGACCCCTGCCGCCATCGATAAGCAGCAGGTCCGGCTCACCCCATTCCATATGAGAAAGCCTGCGGCGCAAAACCTCCCTGAGCATGGCATAGTCATCCACTCCCTGAACTAAGCGAATCTTGAAGCGACGGTATGCTTGCCGCGCTTCAGCGCCATCAATGAACACCACCATTGCTCCGACAGATAATTCGCCTCCAAGAGTAGAGATGTCATAACCCTCGATGCGGCGCGGAATTCGCGACAGGCCTAAAAGTTCTGCCGCCTGTTCGAGCTGGTGCTCCCGTGTTTCACGAGAGCGAAAAAAAGCGCTGCTTTTATACCTGAGGTTGCGCATCAGCATAGCCAGACCGGATTTATGCTCAGGACCGGGTCTTTGTATCACACGGGAGAAGCCGGAAAACTGAACATTTAAAAGCCCTGTCATCCAGTCCCAGGCTTCACCGCAACCAAGGCAGACCAGTCCCGGCGGATCTCCGATGCGCTGATAATGCCCGAGAAGAAGCCGCTGCGCTGTTTCATCCTCTTCTTCCCATGGCTGCACTTCCATCTGATAAAACCCCTGGCGCAGCATCTTTCCCCTGCGCCGGGAAAGCACTAAGAGAAAAAGTATTCCGGATTCCACACACCAGCCGATGTAATCGACATCACGACCGCTGAAGCTCTCAGCCTCGCTCCGTCCCCATAACAGACGCAGGGCATTGATCCTGTCCCTTAATACCGCAGCTTCTTCAAACCGCTGTTCGGACGAAGCGGTGTTCATCTGATCCTGCAATTCCCTGAGAGCCGGCAGGGAAAACTCAGAAAGAAACTCAACGAGTCTGGTCACTCTCAGGCTGTATTCTTCTCTGGATATGAATCCACCGCAAGGGGCAGGGCATTTTTTCAGATGCCGGTAAAGGCATGGCTTTTTCTTGATTTTCACGCAGGCTCTCAGCCCGAAAGATGCGTTCAACTGCTCAATAGCGCGGTCCAGGTTGCGGGATATGGGAAAAGGTCCGAAATATCGGGCCCCGTCTCGGCTGATCCTTCGGACTTTTTCCAGTACCGGAAACTCTGCGGACATATCGATGCGCGCACTCGGATAGGTCTTGTCATCCTTCAGAAGAACATTAAAAAAAGGCCGCAGGTCTTTGATGAGGTTGTTTTCCAGCACCAGAGCCTCGATTTCGTCCCGCGTCAGCAGAAAGTCGATGTGCGCGATGCGCCTGACAAGCATGGCCTGTCTGTATCCGACATGGGAACTGAAATACTGGCGCACCCTTTTTTTCAGGGATTTCGCCTTGCCGATGTATATGACAGTCCCTGACACATCTTTCATCAGGTATACGCCCGGGCTGTCCGGAAAATCACTGATCAGAGCCAGTCCGGTTTCCTGATCCATGTCAGGCCTTGTTCTTCTCAGCCACCACAATCATTTTGATCGACTCGGATTCGAATTTTTCTCCGTCAAAGCTTCCAAAAACCTCCCGGATAGTAAACCCGGCCTGAGTCAGCAGATCGCGCATTTCAGTGTAACAGTACTGCCTGACAAAAAAAGGCTTATGCTTGATCTTCCCGTTGCGAATAACGATCCTCTTGTTGTAAGTGCGACCCGTAATGCTGTCAAAGCGCACGCGGTCGATCATTAAATTGCCTTCTTTTTCCGTGATCATGCAGTTCTGCAGTCGCTTGAGCAGCATATCCCTGTTATAGATGTCAAAGCAGAAAAGACCCCCTGTTTTGAGCGCGCGGTTGACATTTTTCAGCACCTGCAGATTTTCCTCATCCACAAAATAGCCGAAAGCAGTGAACAACAGATTAACGCGGTCGAAACAGGAGTCGAACTCCATATCGCGCATGTCTCCGTGCAGATATTTGACTTTCAACCCCTTTTTCCTGGCGTCTTTTTTTGCCAGCTCCAGAAATCCCTTCATGGAATCAAACCCTGTCACCTGATAACCGAGCCCGGCCAGAGCATTAGAGTGGCGTCCATGTCCGCAGGCAAGTTCGAGAATGTGGTTTTTCCTGGTAATCCCCAGCTCACGAACCAGAAATTCTACTTCCCGATCAGTTCGTTCATCTGTCAGTGTGTCGCCGTAAAAATAAAGATAGTCATCAGGATCGAATACTGCTTCAAAGTCAAATAACATGTGAATGTTCACTTGTTCTCCTTTGATAGTGGCGCGGTGAATCATGATTATTTTATCACACTTAGTCCAACTGGTCGAGGGGTTCATTATATTGGTTGCTGTCAACTGAATGTAGGTAACCCGTCACTGGAGGATTCTCCTGAATTTCTCCTTCAATTCTGACCGATACATTGCCAGTTCCAGCACCGATCCCTGCGGT
>JAQTRI010000184.1 GCA_028711905.1 Candidatus Wallbacteria bacterium
CGGTTCTCAGTTCCTCGGGAAAATCAACAGCCGACAGCAGCAGAACGGCCAGAAAAGCCACTATGCTCCGCAATGAAAGCATCAGATCACGCAAAAGCCTGTCAGGGAGTTCTTCAGTCATGCTTGTGGTATAAAAATAAAACAGGACAAAAAAAGCGCAGGCACCAAGTGATAGAAACCAGAATGCGCCCTTGAAAATCGAGCGGAGCGTCAGCAGAGCCACACCTGTCAGATGCTTCATAAAACATCTCCGGAATTGTCCAGATAAAAGCGTTCCAGATCTGTAACCTGACTGACCGGTATATCCTGCACAACTGAACCGTTATTAACCACAATAACCCGGTCGGCTGTTTCCCTGACATCCGACAGTTCATGGGAACTGAACAGCACGCTATGCCCATTCTGTTTGAATTCAGACAAAATCTGCCTGAACCTGATCCTTCCGCCAGGGTCCAGGCCGGTCAGTGGTTCGTCCAGAATCAGTAACTCAGGATTACCGATAAGAGCCTGTGCAATGCCAAGCCGCTGCTTCATGCCGTGGGAAAACTTCCTCACCGGAAGATCGGCAGCCTCTTTCAAACCAACGAGATCCACCATTTCCATGATACGATCAAGAGCGAGTCTTTCGGACAGCCCTGACAGGCCGGTCAGGATTTCCCTGGGACTGAGATCATCCCAGAACACTGGATTTTCGTGGAGATAGCCCACTTTTTCCCTGCCGGAGGGTGCATTCTCGAACAGCACAACCTCCCCTTTGTCGGCTTTTATGAAATCCATGATAATCTTGAAAATCGTGCTCTTGCCCTGCCCGTTACGACCTAAGATCGCCACAATCTGCCCTTGCTCCACGCAAAAACTTATGCCATTGAGCACTGGCCTGGTGTCGAATTTCTTGCATAACGACCTGACTGTCAGAACGCTCATCTGTTTTCCTTATCTACCAGCAGGGCTGAACTTCTTCATCGTTATCTGCATCGTTTTTTTCAAATGAAAGCGACAAAAACTTTGCACACATTTCCGAGTTTAACTCGCAGAATCATTCTGGTCAATTTTGAGAGCCTGTTTGTTATCAAAAAGTATCTCAATAACTTGAGCTTGGCAATTTTTGTGGCGTTCAGCCCCCTCCTGCCGCTCCTGATCCGTTGACTTTAGATCTTTTTGAATATATATTCTTTATTGAGCTTTTACTGAATAAAGAAAACTCCTGGGTCTTTGAAACCGCTGTGTCCTGCAGTTTTCTTTAGACAGTTAAAGATCAATAATGTAGCATGGAGGATAATCATGAATTGCGATTCCTGTAAAAGCTCTGATTGCACTGCAAGTGTAAGAAAAGAAAATGAAACTGAGTCTGAATTTCAGGACCGTTGCAGGCTGCAATCCAAGCTCTGCCGTATCAGACACAAGATCATAGTCCTTTCCGGCAAAGGCGGTGTGGGGAAAAGCACAGTTGCTGTCAATTTGGCTGCAGCCTTAGTTCTGGAAGGGAAGAAAGTCGGTCTTCTGGATGCCGACATTCATGGCCCGAGCGTTCCAACCATGCTGGGACTGGAACACCAACAAGTCCTTCAAACCGATGATGAACTGCTGCCTGTTGATACTGATGGTCTGAAGGTCATGTCTCTGGGCTTTCTGCTGCAAAGCCAGAATGACGCCGTGATCTGGCGCGGCCCGATGAAAGCCACAGTACTCAAGCAATTTCTGCAGGATGTTCAATGGGGAGATCTGGATTACCTGATCATTGATTCCCCGCCGGGAACAGGGGATGAACCCCTTTCAATCTGTCAGATGACAGGCCCCGGAACATACGCGGTGATTGTCACCACCCCGCAAAAAGTAGCGGCAGTCGATGTGCGGAAATCAATTACATTCTGCGGTCAGCTCCATATACCGATACTCGGCATTGTGGAAAACATGAGCGGGTTTGCCTGTCCCAAGTGTGGAGAAGTCACCCACATCCTGCCTGCAGGTATCTCCATGGAAATGGCCGAAGAAATGCGCGTGAGATTTCTGGGGGCCATTCCGATAGACCCGAAGATAGCTCTGGCATGCGACAACGGGCAAGCTTTTATCCGGCATTTTGCCTCAACAGGAACTGCCATGATCATGAGGGATATTGTCCAGCCGATCCTGGAGCTGGATGCCGACAGAATCAATGAGATTGTGAATTGAATTACTTGAGTTTGTCAAAACCTGAGTTTCCGCTCAACCATGCTGACTGCATTTACTCAGATAGTCATTGGGGTCCTGTCGGCTGCAGCATCCCGCTTGCTCGCAGTAGCTCGGCAATCGGGAGCCCTGCTTCCGCCGCCACCCCAACAAGATTGGGTGCATTTTTGCCAAACTCGAGGAGTTATTTACATCACTCATAGAAAAGGGAGCAACTGCATCATGACCAGAATCGGAATTATCATCTGCGCCAGATACAAGGATTGCGGCGGGGGCAAATGTTTCAGGGCTTTGCGCGAGCGAGTGGGAGCTTTTGCTGTCTATCCGGTCACAGAAACTGTGGAAATTGTCGGATATTCCACTTGTGGTGGCTGTCCCGGAGGAAATGTCGAATATGTGCCTGCCGAGTTTCTGAAAAACGGATGCCAGGCCATTCATTTGGCCACTGGCTTGATCGTCGGATACCCTCCATGCCCGAACATCCGGAGATTCAAGGAATTCATCGAAAAACAGTATAATCTGCCGGTTGTGCTGGGCACGCACCCGATTCCGATGAAATACCTGAATGCACATGAAAAGCTTTCTTTCTGGGATGGAACCGGTATGCGCGAACTGGCCTCTCGTCTGTTATCAGAAAGCTCTGAAATAATGAAATCATATGATTGAACAATTGATATGGGAATTTGACAATTTTTTATTATGAATTTATATTCTCGATAAGTTCTTAAAGAAAGCCGGAACTATGACCGACTCTATGAAAAAACTGGCGCTTTCCTTAGTCAGCGGCTCCACGCCAAGCTGTCGGACATCCATAACCAATGATTAAATCCGTTCTGTGGCTTGCGCTGATGTTGACATGCTCCGCAGCTGCCGATCCGCTGCACATCGCTGTTTCCATCATCCCCCAGCAATACCTCGTCAGCAGGATCGCCGGGGACCTGGCTCACATCTCAGTGATGATCCCCACGGGGCACAGCCCTCACGCATACGAACCAAAGCCCGCCCAGATGGTGAGCTTATCCAAGGCGAATCTTTTCTTTTCCATAGGTGTTTCCAGTGAAAATACCTGGCTGCCGAGATTCGCGGAATTGAACAGGAACATGACCATTGTGGACTGCACTGAAGGGATCGCCAAAATACCGATGAAGTCCCATCATCATGAAGACGATCATCACGACCAGCACAAACTTGTTGAAAACCAGGGTGCGCTTGATCCCCATGTGTGGCTTTCCCCGCGCCGCGCGGCTTTCATCTCCCGCAACATGCTGACCGCTATCATCAAAGCCGATCCCGCAAATGCGGAAACCTACATTGAAAATTACAAAAAATCGGCATCAGACATCATGATGCTCGACATGAAACTGCTGCGCCTGTTCTCTCAAACGACAGGGGCTTTCTTTGTGTTCCACCCGGCTTGGGGTTATCTGGCGCATGACTATGGACTGGAGCAGATACCGATCGAACTTGAGGGAAAGGAACCAAAGCCCAGGGACCTGGCTTTGCTTATAGCCACTGCTAAGCAGAAAAAGATCGGCGCTGTCTTTGTTCAGCCCCAGATATCTAAGCGGGCAGCGGAAATCATTGCCGGAGAAATCAACGCCAGAGTGGTTGTCGCTGATCCACTCGCTGCTGAATGGATGGAAAATCTGGAAAGCGTGGCCAGGGCATTTGCCGGAGAACTCAAGCAATGACCGGAGAATCGGCGCTCAAAGCCTCAGGAGTGTATTTTTCCTACGGGTCCCAGCCTGTGCTCACAGATGTGAACATGGAGATCTTCGCCGGTGATTTTCTGGCCCTGATTGGTCCGAACGGCGGGGGAAAAACCACACTGATGAAGCTTTTTATGGGCCTGCTGACTCCGGACAGGGGCGAAATCCGGATCTTTGGAAAATCCCCGCGTGAAGCACTGGGAAGATTCAGTTATGTGCCGCAGGTTAAAACCAATGAATACGACTTCCCGGTTCTGGTGAAAGAAGTGGTGCTGATGGGCAGGCTTTCATCCAGCCTGTTTTCTTCAAGATACAGCAAAGCCGACCTGGAAAAAACCGATGAAATGCTTTCCCTGTTCGAGATCAAGGATGTCGCAAACAGAAAGATCGGCGAGCTGTCAGGCGGTCAGAGGCAGCGGGCCTTTATAGCCAGGGCTCTGGCCGCGGAGCCGGATCTGCTGATGCTCGATGAACCGTCATCGGGCATTGATTCCGAAGGCCAGGTCAAGCTGTATGAAATCCTGAAGAAGCTGAACGAAAAAATGACCATTGTGCTGATCAGCCATGATGTGGGTGTGATTCAGAAATATATCAAGTCTGTGGCCTGCGTCAACAAGCGCTTTTTTTTCCACGGGGATTCTTCGATTTCCCCTGAAATGCTGGAAAAGGTTTACCACTGCCCTGTTGCTCTGCTGACTCACGGTCATGACCTGCGCATACTCAAGGGGCACATGGACGAATTGGAGAAAAATCATGAGCATTCTGGAATTTGAATTCTTCAGAAACGCTCTCGCGGCCGGCTTGCTGGTCAGCATTGCCTGCGGAATACTGGGAACATTCGTGGTGGTCAACCGCCTGGTGTTCATTGCCGGAGGCATCGCGCACGCGGCGTATGGAGGCGTGGGCCTTGCTCTTTACTTCGGATTCTCCCCAGTGCTGGGAACCTTTCTCATGTCAATTCTGTCATCCTTGTTTCTCGGAGCTATCACGCTGAACCGCAAATCCAGGTCAGACACGGTTATCGGGGTTTTCTGGGCCGCAGGCATGGCCATGGGTGTCATCCTGACCGATCTCGCTCCAGGATACAATGTCGACCTGATGAGTTTTCTGTTCGGCAGCATCCTCTCTGTTTCCAGAACAGACCTTGTCTTAATGGCTGTAATGACCACAGTGATCGCACTGGTTGTGGCGGTTCTGTTCAGGCATCTGCAGATCATGTCCTATGATGAGGATTTCGCAAAAATCAGGGGCATCAGGACAGACCGGATCTATCTCGCTCTGCTTTTGATGATCGGGGTTTCAGTTGTCATGACTATCCGCATAGTGGGCCTGATCCTGGTGATCGCGCTGCTTACCATCCCGACATACATCGCAGAATCATTAGCATCCACACTCAAGGGAATGATCCTGTATTCATCAGGCTTAGCTGTGGTTTTCACGGTTTCAGGTCTGGTCCTCTCGTACCGATTCAACCTGACGACCGGGCCTACCATCATCGCGATCGCTTCACTCTGTTTCGCCCTGTTCGTCGGCTTTTCGGAAATTTTCAGGAGGTATAAAACCGTTCGCGATTGTTCCACTGCCGAACAGGAATGAATTCAGTATTAAAACACGATGTTTTAATCAAAACAGCACAACTTCGGAGGTTATCACAATGCATTACATGGATCAGAGAAAAGCTTTACTTGTCCTGCTGCTGACCGCAACTGCGCTCTACGCCTGGGCCGGACCAGCCCAAAATGTGATTTTCATGATCGGCGATGGTATGGGACTTGCCCATGTCACTATGGCGCACTATGCCAATGGGGCTAAACTGAACATGGAAACCATGGCCTTTTCCGGCCTTGCGACCACCCATTGCCTTGATTCGTTAGTCACAGACTCGGCCGCAGCAGGCACAGCCTTAGCCACAGGATGTAAGACTGATTCAGGCATGATCGCCACCACTCCAGATCTGAAACCCAGGTTGACCATCCTGGAAGCTCTCGACAAAAGAGCCCGCAAAACCGGACTTGTGACCACCACCACCATTTCGCATGCCACTCCTGCCTGTTTCGCCGCCCATGTCAGCCAGCGCGGCAACGAGGAAGAGATCGCGTCCCAGCTTCTCGGATCAGGCGTGGATGTCATGCTTGGGGGCGGTTTATCATACTTTCTCCCTGTATCTTCCGGCGGCAGAAGAAAGGACGGCCAGGACCTGATTGAAATAGCGAAAAGCAAAGGCTACACAGTTGTCACGGACCGGTCCGGCCTGCTCCGTTGCCGAAGCGACAAAGTGCTGGGCCTGTTCGGCAAGAGCTATCTCAGTTTTGAGCTGGACCGCAATCCTGCACGGGAGCCAAGCCTGGCCCTGATGACCCAGAAAGCCGTCGAACTGCTGTCAGGAACTGAAACCGGCTTTTTCCTGATGGTGGAGGGCGGCAGAATCGACCATGCCGCTCACAGCAACGACATCGCCGGTGTGCTGCACGACACCCTGATGTTCGACAAGGCAGTCGGTATAGCGCTTGATTTCGCCAGAAAGAATAAAGACACACTTGTGCTGGTCACAGCTGATCATGAAACCGGTGGTTTGGGCCTGAGCAGCGGCAAATACGAGATCCGCCCCGATGTCCCGTCAGGCATGAGCAGAACCTGCGAATTCATCGCCACCCAGATCAATCAGGACTTATCCAATGTCAGAAAGGTGTTCGAGTTCTTTGCCGGGATCACAGATCTTACTGACGAAGAAGTCGCTTCCCTGAAGAAAAGCCCGGACAAAAAAAGCGAATACTCTTCGGTCAACTTGGCCGGCATTACCGCGATCGTCAACAAGCGCACCATGATCGGGTGGACCACAGGCAGCCACTCGGCCTGCATGGTCCCTGTGATGGCCGAAGGCCCGGGAGCAGAGCTGTTCACCGGTTTCATGGACAACACGGAGCTTCCGAAAAAGATCGCCCGGGCCTGCGGGTTTAGCCTTTAGTCGCCATCTGCCATGAAAACCAGTCTCGACTGCATTCCCTGTTTCATGCGTCAGGGACATTGCTCGATGACCGCAGTGATGAGTTCATCCGCTGCTTTCGTAATGCAGACCTGATTATCGCTAAGGGCCAGGGAAATTACGAAGCCCTCAGCGACAACAGACGGG
>JAQTRI010000185.1 GCA_028711905.1 Candidatus Wallbacteria bacterium
GGAGCCGCATCGTGGTTACAGTTGAAGATCCTGTGGAATGCGCCATGGAAGGCGCAACCCAGGTGCAGATCAAACCTTGGACTGGCATGGGATGGATTCCGGCATTACGCGCACTCATGCGCACTGACCCGGATGTATTTTTTATTTCTGAGCTGCAGAATGCTGAGATTATTTCCATGGCTGTCAAGGCGGCACTTACAGGCCATGTGGCTATCGGCCAGTTCGATGCGGCTGACGCTTCTGAACTTCTGCAGCATCTGGCGACAGTCGAGGGACTTGATCATGGCATGCTGGCTTCATCGTTGATTGCTGTAATCGCGCAGACCTTAGTGCGCAAGCTCTGCGACTGCAAGCGCAAGACGGATGCGCCCTCGGGAATCGGCTTCAAAGATGCTTATGAACCTGTGGGGTGCGGCAAGTGCATGCAGACTGGGTATTGCGGCCATCTGGCTGTCAATGATATTGTGTTGCCGAACCGTGAGCTTAAAAGCGCGATTGCCGCCAGGGACGCGCATCTGATCGCAGCACTGACCGGCAACCGGCTGCGCGAAGGGGCTCTTTCCATGGTGGAAAAAGGCGAGACATCCTTAATGGAAGTCAGCACGATATTCGGTTGTTGACTCTTCAATGGCATGTCTTTAGAATCTGATGGATTTTTCAGGCCTGCCCCGGTTTTGTTTTGCAGTAGACCATAGGGCGGAAGGATGTGAAAAATGTCGTCTGAAGCGCGCAAAACAGTATTAATGATCATTGGTACAAGCAGTTTGGACATGCGGGTGATTCAGGAGACAGAGTCTCTGGTTAAAGCCGGTTTCAGGGTGTTTGTGCTTGGGCCGGATTTTCCGGTATGTGACGGATTTACCCTGCCTGATGGGGTCAGAATGGTGCGCCTGCGGCGGGGTGGAAATGTTTTCGACAAGTTGCGTTCCCGGCTGCGTTTGATTGTTTTGCCTCTAAAGATTGGGGCTGCCGTTGTGCATGTGAGGGGGAGCGCCTGGCTTTTGCCTGGAGCTCTGATTACCAGGCTGTTCCTCCGCGCCCGCATTGTATTTGAACCTGTGCCTGGGTCCAGACTCATTAATCATCTGACCTGCCTGGCCATGAAACTGGCTGACCGGGTGATTGTTCCGTGTGTGGAAACTTTGGAGGGACTGGATTTTCAAGGTGTCAGCGGAGGGAAGATCGAGCTGATCGGCGATTTTCCTGAGCTGTTCCGTGCCTTTACCAGGGAGGGTCTTTTCACACAATTCGGGTTTGACAGGCGCAGGCACAAGGTCATGATTTTTCCTCAATGGGTAAAAGGGTTCGATACTCAGACGGCCCTGGAAACCGCACGATTGTCGCACAATAATGCCCAGCTGCGCTTTGTGTTCTTCAGCCATCTCAAGGACCAGGCCATGATCCGGGAATTGGTCAGGAACCGGCGGCTGGGAAACACGGTTTCCTGCACTCTTCCTGAGGAGGACGCTCATGCGCTCAACCTGTTCAAGGACGCCTCGGCAATTCTCCTGCCTGTAACAGGCACTGAAGATCCGGGGGTGACCCGCAGGGCTGTGCTGTCTGCGGCCATGGCAGGGGTGCCTGTGATTACCGGGAGCAAGTGCACTGCTTCCGGTCTGATCATAGAACGAGGCATCGGCCGGGTGCATCAGAATCTGGATGCTCTGGAGCTGGCCAAAGCCATGCTGTCTTTGATCTACGATCATCATGTCTATCCGCAGGTCAAAAAAAAATGTGTCCAGACAGCGCAGGAATTTAACTGGAGCAACGAGGAGCGGAACCTCTGCGAACTGTACCGGAGACTTGTCGAGCACTAAAACAGCAGTTTGCCTGTTTTCATGTCAGCGTGGAAAATGTAACCGTCAGCAGTCAGGAAATGCCAGCAGGGCACATAAGCCACTGTCCCGCCCTGTTTGTATGACGGAGAAAAGTATCCGGCAGAACAGGCCACAATGTGCACAGTATCTGTCCCCTTTGTGATGCGGCTGATTTCGCTGGATGCATTTGTCAGGGCCGCGACAGGATCAAGCCTGTTTTCGGCTTTGTCAGGTCCCTGGATATCAATGTCCCGCCACAGCCATGTGCAGGAGATCACGCCTTCAGATCCGACTAAGAAGCTGATTCCGTCTCCAGAAGCTCCGGCAGCCAGGCGGCCATCGATTACCCTTTTGAAGATGAGGTAGAAATTAATGATGGTTCTGGCGCCTGATTCGTCTTCCAGATAAATGGGAACAGTTCTGAACAGCTCTGCATCGGACGGCAGCTCCTGGGAATTGACTGCCAGGAACTCCAGTATCCGGCCATAGGCTTCCTGAGCGCTGAACGCGACAGGTTCAATGCTGTCCGGGAATTCAATGTATGCGCCATTGGCTGCAGATGAGGAGCTTTTGGTTGCGGCTCTGCCTGAATTGAGACGAATGGACTTGCCTGAAGGAGAGCCGGTTACCTGGACTAATGATACGGCCTGGTTGGCTTTTGAGGCCTGGAAGGAGTAACAGACCTCAGGCTCGATAAAAACCGGGTTCTGCAGCCTGGTTTGATTTGCTGAGTCTGATGATGCGGCTCCGAACCAGTCGTCCCACCATTCGTCTTCGCTGGTGTCATCACTGCTGTCGTCTGAAGTGCCGGCTGAAAAGTACTGTCCCTTGACTGCTGCGCTCCAGCGGCTTCCCATGTCGGCGCTATACGAAGTATTGGCTTTTTTCCAGGCCTCGACGAATTTACCCGGGTCGCCCAGTGGGTCCAGGTTTGTGATGTTGCCAATGAACTTGCCGACAATGTCATCGTCCACTGGAGCGTCATATGAGACCTTGTGATATCCGAGTACGGTTTTTGTGCCGTTGTCAAAGCAGCCGTGGCTTTTCCAGAGCGGCTGCACAGTCAGGCAGGAGGCGAACATCATGTGTGTGACATTTTTTCCGGAGAATTCAGTGCTCGAAAGCTGACCATTGAGAAAATGTGCTGTGCCATTGCTGCCGTGGCCTGTAAAGTATAGAAATCCCACTTCTGAATTAGGGGAGAAGGATTTTTTGCTGATATTGCCGTCGTCAAAGCGGTTTTCCAGATTATAACTCAGATTTCCGGTCATCAGATTCTGGAACAGATCTGCGTCACTGTTTGAAAGATCGCCAGATCCGCCGTAATCACCGCTGCCGAGAATCCTGAACCAGGAAAGGTAAGGACCTGCCGTCACAGAACATGGAACCAGAATTATCAAAGAAACAGCAAGAATCAATCTGATGTACTTGTTCATATACTCCCCCACTCGATACTTAATTGAGCTGAAGCTCAATAATACGCAATACTTGATTCAATATTAATTATACAGCGAAAATTACGCTTTGGCAACGACAAAAAAACCTGACTATGAACAATGGCTGGACTTGACTATTCCAGATGCAAGAGTTTCAAAATGCAGGGAACTCAGTAATCGATTTACTCGTCCTGGGGTGCGCCGGAGACCAGCGTTACGGACAAAACCATAGGGGAAACAGCATTGAAGGCTCTGATCCGGCTGCCCGAATTCCCAGGTGTGAAAATAAAAGAGCAGCGGTTCACCCATGCGCCTGAACTGGCTGATTCCGGCCCTGATTACGCCCCAGGGAAGAACCCGCATGTAAATCCCGCCGCTGAAAGGCAGGCGCAGGGGTCCGAGTTTCATGACTGATGGTGGGAATTCCAGAAGACCGTTCTGGAGCTTACGGGTTTTTCGGCTGAACGCATTGCTGCCGTAAAGCCAGGTCCAGGCCGGGAACAGGCTTGAATCATAAGTGAAACCCAGCTCTTTCAGCATGTCCAGCAAAAAGAGATTCTGCGGCCCGATAGACCAGCTTGGTGCGCGGAACCCGGAAACCGGCTGGCAGGAGAGGTCCTGGAGCAGTTTGCGGGCGCGGTCGAGATCCTGTAACAGGTAATGGGTAACAGGTAATGGGTGATTGGCGGAAGAGTGGTACAGCAATTCGTGTTTCCATCCGTGGCAGGCGATCTCGTGATCGGCTTCAGCGATACCGCGCACTAATTGAGGATGTTTTGCCGCCAAAGTGCCGACAACGAAGAAAGTGGCTTTAGTATTATGAGCGGCAAGCAGATCCAGAATGCGTCCGACTGCGGCAGATGTGGCTTTCCCGTCTCCGGATGTGTCTCCGGACACCCCGTAGGGATCGGTGCCGGATTCGAGGTCAAAGGTCAGGTGATGGAACATGTTCAGGCTGCCATTTCTTTATCAGGGAATTTGCCTGATGCGCTGCGGTGCCAAACATAGTCATAAACTCTGCCTGAGAGGGCTTCCGCTTCCTGTTCTGTAAACGGCGGACGGGGCAGGCTCTCCCAAAGATTGTTCAGAATGCAGATTTTAACTTCAGCCTGGGTGCTGGTGTTTTTGGTCCAGTCGTGCATCGGTTTAAGCAAGCGCTTAAGAGAAGCCAACAATACCTTGCTGGCTTGTTTGAGCTTTTCTCTGGCAGTTTTACTGATGTTTTCCTTGAAAAGCATATCGAACAGTGCGAGTTCCTCATCGGACAGACCTTCCTCGGCAGCTCTCTTTTGTTCAGCGTCTAAGCTTTCAGCCAGCTTGATCAGTTGGGCAAAGGTTTCTTCCACAGTAGCTCGGTCTTTTTCACGGTTATAGTCAGCGATGATTTCCTGATACTTCTTGTAATAATCCATGCGCAACGGATTAATGGCCAGCATTTGCGCGAGTCGCTTTTCTACAATTTCACGGATATCCTGCAATGCAGAATGCTTGTGTGCAACTTTCTTTCTGAACTCGTCCCTGAGTTTGTCGAAATCAATTCGGCTCAGGTCAACCTTCAAACCTTCTGACTGATCCGCACCTGTACCTTGTGTGCGGATAGCTTCATTGACAATTTTATGCAGTTCCTTAAGCACAGCAGTCACATCAGCAGTGTTTCTGATTTCGGTGATTTTTTTGTAAATGACCTGAATATTGTCATGTCGCTCTGCAAATGGAGAGGAGGCCGGCTCATGAATCAGAACCTTGAAACGGGTAAAAACCTGCTGGGCCATAATTATGAACCTGCGCTTGGCTTCATCGGATGTATAGAGAGCGTCTGCAGCATCCCGTATGGCCCTGATGCGTTCAAAGCCTTTTGTTCCGGTTAAGCGTACAGGATCGAATCCCAGAATCTTCAAATGGTTTTCAGTAGCCTCCAACGCCTGGACAAGAGATTTCAGCAGCACTTCAATCGGCTCAACGATTTCATCGTCACCGGTTCCGTCAGGGTCTTCTGTTGCATACTGAGCTAATGCCGCGCGTAAGCTCTTAAGCATGCCGTTGTAATCTACGATCACTCCGCAGTCCTTGCCCGGATAGACACGATTGGGCCTGGCAATGGCCTGCATCAGATTGTGGGCTTTCATTGGCTTGTCGATGTACAGCGTGGACAGGCATTCCACATCGAATCCGGTCAGCCACATGGCGCAGACAATGGCGATGCGGAACGGATGTTCCGGATCTTTAAAAGCGTCATCGGGCTGCACGCGCTTTCCGTCAGCAGTGTGAAAGCCTGTTTTCATGATTGTTCGATGAGGGATGATGTCAAAATCCCATTTTTTGAAATCCCTGACTTCATTCTGGGCTTCGCTGATAATCATCTCAATGATGGTGCTTTCCATCCATTGCGCACGGCCGGTCAATTGTTCCAGTTCTTTGATCAGAGATTCCTTCCGATCCTGATCAATCGCCGTAGACACCTCTGTTTTCAGCTTGGCGATCAAGTGCTTGAGTTCTGCAAGTTTTTTGTCCCAGCGGGGTTTGATTCTCTGGTACATCCTGGCACAGGTGATTTTATCAATACAAATCAGCATTGATTTTCCGCATTGCCAGCGGTCTGAACAGTGTTCCACAAAATCCGCGGCAAGCTTGTCTAAGCGATCATCAGCGGTAATCACTTCATAGTCTCTGCCCAGAAGATGCTGAAGCAGATCGACCTGATGCTGATCCAGTTCCGCTTCCTCAATTTTCTCGGCGATCCTGTCGTTGAGATCGAGTCTGGCAATGCCGAGTTTCTCGCCCCGGCTTTCGTAAATCAGTTTGACTGTGGAATGGTCTTTTTCTGAGCGGTTAAAATCGTAGCGCGAGATGTAACTGCCGAAAATTCGTCTGGTTAACTGATCATTTTTAAAAAGTGGTGTCCCGGTAAAGCCGATGAAGGAAGCGTTGGGCAGAGCCATGCGCAGATTGCGGGCAAATTTACCGGACTGCGTTCTGTGTGCTTCATCGGAGATCACAATGATATCGTCACGAAGGTTGTACGGTTCAGTGACATCCTGGTTGAACTTGTGGATCAGGCTGAAAATGTAGCGATGATTCTGCTTGAGGATTTCTTTCAGGTCCAATCCGCTTGCGGGGCGCGGTGTGTTTTCGTTCGCCAGTCCGCAGCCGACAAAAGTCCGGAAGATCTGATCGTCAAGGTCTTCACGGTCCGTTACCAGCAGGAAAGTGAAATTTCCTGGAATCATCCGTCGAACTTTTTCGGTGAAAAAGGCCATGGAATATGATTTGCCGCTGCCCTGTGTATGCCAGAAGACACCAAGACGCCCAAGGTCTGCATGAGCGCGTTCTATAAGCGGAGCTGGAAACCAGGCTGAGTCTTCTGCTTCTGCTGCCGTGACTGGCGCAGGCAGGGAAGAGCGGTGGACTAAGCGCATTTCGGCTGGATACAGGGCTTTAAGATCCTCCTGTTTTTTGACTGATGCCACAGCATTGTTGACTCCCAGCACTTGATGATTGCGGGCGACAATTTTCCTGACGCCTCCGGCCCGGCTTCCGTCAAAGAGAATGTAATTTTCCAGGATATCAAGCAGGCGATCTTTAGTAAGCATCCCGTTGATCAGGGTTTCAGTGTCCAGCGAGCCTGGTTCTTTTTCGGCGTTGCGCTTCCATTCGTGGAAATGGTCCCAGCCTGAAGTAATCGAGCCGAAGCGGGCATAGTCGCCGTTGC
>JAQTRI010000186.1 GCA_028711905.1 Candidatus Wallbacteria bacterium
CGCGGCTGGGCATCAGCATTCCGGCTGCGACATTGCGCAATTTCTGGTCCATGCTTTCCCATTACCACGGCCAGGTGCTTAACTATTCCGAACTGGCCAGGTCTTTCGGCGTTTCGGACATGACAGTAAGAAGATACATCGACATTCTGGAAGGCACCTATGTGTTGCGTGTTCTCAAACCATGGTTCAACAACACCCGCAAAAGGCTGGTCCGCTCCCCTAAAATTTATCTGCGCGATTCCGGGATATTCCATGGACTCCAGGGCATCGGCACTGAGCGGGAACTGATGTCCCACAACAAGCTCGGCGCGTCCTGGGAGGGATTTGCGCTGGAAGAGACGATCAGCGTTCTGAAGCAGGGGTCAACCGGATTCTATTTCTGGGCAGCCCATGCTTCCGCTGAAATCGACCTGTTTTTTGTCCGCGGCGGCGTGAACTGCGGAGTGGAATTCAAGTTCCAGGACGCTCCATCAGTCAGCCGGTCAATGAAAACAGCCATCAGGGAACTTGAGCTTCACAAGCTGCTGGTGATTTATCCGGGGGACAAAGATTTTCCCTTGACTGAGTCGATTGAGGTTCTGAGTCTGTCGGGATTCCGCAGCCGCTTTTCAGGAAGCGGGCAGTAAAAGCGGAGAAGCGGAGAAGCGGCAATGAAGTCGTAGGGGTCGATTACAAATCGACCCGCAACCCGGGATTATTCCAGCGGACCTGCTTTTCGCGGAACAGCGGAACAACTGTTGTAAAATCTAACAGCAGGTGTTATAATTTCAGAAAGACATTCTGCCTGAGGTGCCGGATGTATCAGCGTCATATCACTTCACGACTTTTTGAAGCGCTCCAGGACACACCCGTGGTGGCCCTGCATGGTGCCAGGCAAACCGGCAAGAGCACTCTGGCCGGAAACCTTGCTTGTGGCGCTTACCAGGCACAGTATTTCACCATGGACGACATCGGGACTTTATCCGCGGCCCGCCAGGACCCGGCAGGATTCCTGTCCGGCATATCCGGGCCTGTGATTCTCGATGAGATTCAAAGAGCCCCTGAACTGTTGCTGGCGATCAAGGCTGAAGTGGATCACAACCGCGCACCGGGCCGTTTTCTGCTTACCGGTTCAGCCCATGTCCTGAATCTCCCGAGAATCGCCGACACTCTGGCCGGCCGCATGGAAACACTTGTGCTGATGCCTCTTTCGCAGGGCGAAATCTCCGGCACCCGGGAAGGGTTCATTGATGCTCTGTTCGATGAAAAACTGCCGACAGTCCCGTTTACCGGAACCGAAATCAGAGATCAACTGCTGGAAAGAATCGTCACAGGAGGCTACCCTGAAGTCATCACCCGGAAAATGCCGGACCGGCGCAAGGCATGGTTTGATTCATATTTGAATGCCGTGCTGTACCGCGACCTGCGGGATATCTCAAACATCTCCGGTCTTGCGGAGATTCCCAGGCTGGCGGCTGTCATGGCCGGCCGGGCCGGAGGAGTCATTAATTATGCCGATCTGGCCCGTGACTCAGGGCTGAACCAGATGACTCTCAAACGCTATTTTTCCCTTTTGCAGTGCACTTTTATCGTGCGCACAGTCAGCCCCTGGTTCACGAGCCGCATCAAGCGCGTGATCAAAGCGCCGAAACTGTACTTCGGCGACACAGGATTGCTCTCACACTTGCTGGGTGTTCATTCCAGCGCATCGGCCCGCGACTCTAAAAGCCTGGGTGCTATGTTCGAAAACTTCGTGGCTTTAGAGCTGATCAAGCAGATACCCTGGTCTGTTATAAAACCGGAACTGTTCCACTTCCGCAATCATGCAGGCCATGAGGTGGATTTCCTCCTGGAAACTCCAGGGGGAGAAAAATATGCCGGTATTGAAGTCAAGGCTGGAGCCACTGTCGGCCAGGACGATTTCAAGGGCTTGAGGATTCTGTCTGAAACACTGGGAAAATGCTTTGTGCGTGGTGTTGTGCTGTATTCAGGGACAGGCATTATCCCGTTTGGCAGGAACCTGCACGCTGTCCCGATGAGCGCACTGTGGACTTAATTCCAGTCACCAATTACCCATTACCTGTTACTGATCACTGTCTGTCATATCCTGAGCCCGGCCACCCAGTCCCAGTTGTCTTTCATCCACTCCACTGTTAGGCTGATGCCTTTTTCAAGCGATATCTCAGGCTTCCAGCCGAGCAGCTTCCCGGCTTTGGCAATATCCGCGCAGGTGGCGGTCATGTCCGCTTTATGGAACGCGCCTGTGTCGCGCACAAGCGGCTTGCCGATGTTAAGCTCGACTTCACAGATCAGGTCGTTGAGCGAGTGCGGGTTGTTGTTCCCCAGATTGATGACCTCGAAACCGACCGGTTTCAGCGCGGCCGCTGTGCCGCGGGCGATGTCCGTCACATAGGTGAAATCCCGGGTTTGGGACCCGTCACCAAAAACCTCGATTTTCCGGTTGTGCAGGCCCCACCAGATGAAGCGGAAAATGCTCATGTCCGGTCGTCCTGCAGGCCCGTAAACTGTGAAATAGCGCACAATCGAAATATCCGTGCCGTACAGGTAGTGATATGAATAGCACATGGCTTCAGCCGCTTTTTTCGAGGCAGCATAGGGCGAGATCGGTGTGTTGACCGGTAAAGTCTCGGAAAACGGCATGGGCAGGCCGGCGTAAAGGGACGAGGTCGAGGCCAGCACGAGCTTTTTAACAGCGTACTTTCTGCACAGTTCCAGCAGGTTGAGCGTGCCCGTGGCATTGGTGGACATGTAAACAAACGGGTTTTCCATGCTGTAGCGCACACCGGCCCTGGCCGCAAGGTTGATTACAGCTGAGAATTTATGCTTTGCGAACAGCCGTTCAAGGCCGGACAGGTTCTCGATGTCCAGCTTCTTGAAGGTATAGCCGTTACGGCCTTTAAGTTGTGCGCAGCGCCAGTCCTTGATCCGCACATCATAGTAATCATTGAGATTATCAATACCAACTACTTCATGGCCTTGGGCCAGCAGCGTTCCGGCTGTTTCATGGCCGATGAACCCGGCTGCGCCTGTGAGCAGGATCATGGGACCTCCATGCGACTTTGATGCGAACGGGTAAATCATATCTGACAGTCATGTGGAGTTCAATGAGGAAAAGGTAAACGGTAATAGGTTATAGGTAGGGGCGAATAACTATTCGCCCGAATACGGTTAAGCGTGAAAGCGGATAAGGGGTTATGCGGATTTGTGGGTGAAGGGAATTATGAATTTTGAATGTTGAATTTTGAATGACAGATAGCCGTGCGAATCCCGAAGGGATGAGCTACGGATATCTGTACCTGAATGTAATGAAGGTATGAATTGTAGAGACGCAATGCATTGCGTCTCATCAAAGGGATGCATTGAGGGTAACGCGGGGAATCGGGTATACTGGTGTTCGCCTATGAAAAATCATGCCATCAACCTCCATGACCGGTAACCGCGTCTCGCCCCTTTCCGCTGCAAGTCTTGCGGCGCATTCCAGTTTTTTCCTGGCATTCTCTGTGCTTCTGCCTTCTCTATTCCACTGGACCGGTGTGCCGGGTCCGATGTTTCTGCCCATGCACATTCCTGTGCTTTTGTGCGGGCTTCTGCTCGGCCCGAAACCCGGTGGCATGGTTGGCTTGGCAGCGCCGCTTGCGAGCGCTTTCCTAACTGGTATGCCGCCACTTGCGCCTTTGCCGGTGGCTCAGATGATGGCTTTTGAATTATGCGCTTACGGATCTGTGGCCGGATTAATGCGCTTTTCCCTGAAACGCGGTCCACTGCTGTGCCTGATCACGGCCATGATGTGCGGCCGGATCGTGCTGGGTTTGTGCGCCATGTGCGCATTGTATCTGTTCGGTGTGCGCTTCTCGCCTGTTGCCTATGTTTCCGGCGCAGTTTTAACAGGCCTGCCGGGAATGTTCCTGCAGATCTTGTTGCTGCCTGTGCTGGGACGGCTGCTGGGGAAAATGGGTGTTAGGGGAAATGTTGAATGTTGAATGTTGAATGTTTAATTTTGAATGAGGAACACCGTGCCTTCTACTGATTCAACATTCAAAATTCAAAATTCAACATTGCTTTTCCTCGATCTTCTCCCCCCCGGCCAATGCCTGAGTACCCTTCCTGATGGCGCTAACCGCACTGACCCGGCCGGGCTTTTATATCGCCTCAAGTTCAGATCTGAGATTGCCTGCGCTGACGAACTGGCTGCCATGATGCACAATACCATCACACAACCCGGGCACGAATTCCGTGCAGGGGCGAATCTTGTATTCGCCCGCCCTGATGATCACGAACCTTTGTCCGACGGACATTGCGTGAAAACTGCCGGATTTCATGTGGACCTTGTTGTTCCTGTCCCTGCCACTGAACAACGCCCCATCCAGCCGGCATACGAGATCGCTGCGCGATTGGCCGAACTGATGGGAATCCCTTGCCTGCACGCTCTGGCCAAGGCCCGTGCCTACCCCGCCTTGAAGCACATCTCAAGTCCTGACGAGCGCGCGCACCTGATTCATGGCGCAATCCGGGTGTGCGATCATGTCCTTGTCAAGGGACAAAGGGTGCTGCTCTTAGATGATGTCGTGATCAGTGGGTCTACGCTGCAGGAGTGCAGCAGGGCTTTGGTCGAAGCCGGGGCAGCAGCAGTGATCAATGCGTGCGTGCTGAGGAGGTAATTAGTAATTGGTGAGGGGTAATGAGCAATGGATTAAGAGGTACGGGAATCCAATCACCTTTTACCGATTACCAGTTACTGATCACCTGTTACTTCCCGCTCATCCACCGCTCCAGCCACAACTGATACACAAACACGGCCCACAACCCGTGAGCATAACTCGGCCGGCCTGAGTAATACTGCTCCAGCTGCTTTCTGATCCACGGGACATTAAAGCACCCTGACGCAGACAGCCGCTCAGGAGACAGGTATTCATCGTACAGGGGCTTGAGCTCAGTCCTGAACCAGTCGTGCACAGGAATGCCGAATCCCTGCTTGGGCCGCTGGAACATGCGCTCAGGCAGGTGGCGATAAAGCACCTTTTTCAAAAGATACTTGCGCACTCCGTGATGAAACTTGAACTCCGGCGGCAGGCAGGCGGAAAATTCCAGTATCCGGTGATCCAGCAATGGTTCGCGGGCTTCAAGACCCACAGCCATAGTGGCACGGTCCACTTTCACCAGGATGTCATCAGGCAGATATGTCAGCAGGTCTGTGAGCATCAGGCTGCTCAGCAGATCATGGCGGCACAGCTCAGCGGGCAGTGCCGGACCTGCGACCGGATCAGGGATTCGCTTAAGCAGATGAAGCATGGCGGACGGTGGCCACAGGCTTTCGCACATGGCCAGTGCCTCGTATGCATCGCTGCAGGACATGGTATTGAGCAGCTTCCGGTATTTTTCGCGGAAATTGGACACATGCATGCCTGCAGGCAGGCGGTTGTGAAGCAATCTGGCGAGCGGCAGAAGGCGGGAACCGAACCGGCTCACAAGCGACCGCACAGGCCCGGGGATGAAGCGCAGGTGGCTGAAACCGGCTGACCAGGTCAGACGGTCATACCCGCAGAATTGCTCGTCACCGCCATCGGCAGACAATGCCACCTTGACGCTTTTCCGCGCCAGCGCAGCCACTAAGTGAGTGGGCAGGCATGATGAATCGGCGAATGGTTCATCGTAAAGGTCCGGGAGTTTTTTAATCAGTCCGAATATATCCGATGGCGAGCACTGAAAGCATGTGTGATCTGTATCCAGCAGGCGGGCAGTGGCTGCGGCTGCAGACGATTCGTCAAATTCAGGTTCCCCGAAACCGATGGTAAAGGTCCGCAGACGGGTTGAGCACTTGTCTCTGAGGAGCGCAGTTACTAATGCTGAGTCAACACCACCGCTCAGGAAAACGCCCACAGGGACATCAGACACAAGGCGCAGCCTGAAGCTTTCGGTCATGATTTCTTCCAGTTCATCGGCTAAGTCTTCCATGCTTCGCCGTTGCGCGCTTTCCCGTTGTTTGAGCCCGCGCACATACAGTTCCGCCGGATTCCAGTACTGAATCGATTTCACAGTCATTTCCCGGTCCAGGATCAGAAAATTCCCTGGTTCGAGCTTGTGACAATGCTCATAAATCGTCAAAGGAGCGCGAATGCAGCCGAATTGAAAGTATGACGGAAGAGCCTGTGCATTGATTCGAGCGCTGAAGCGCGGGTGCATGCGCAGGGCCTTCAGTTCCGAGGCGAACAGGAACAAGCCGTTGTGCAGGTACCAGTAAAGGGGCTTGACTCCAACGCGGTCGCGGCACAGAATCAGATTTTCCTTTATTGAATCCCACAAGGCAAAGGCGAACATACCCCGGAAACGCTGAACGCAATCCAGTCCCCATTCCTGATAAGCTTTCAGCAGTACCTCGGTATCGGTCTGGGTTGAAAAGATGTGTCCCATGTCTGCAAGCTCTTTGCGGATCTCGCGGAAATTGTAGATCTCACCATTGTAAACGACTTGCATGGCTCCGCCGGCCCCTGCCATAGGCTGCCTCCCGGCCGGCGAAAGATCCAGGATCGACAGTCTGCGGTGGCCGAGAGCCAGACCGCGCGGCTGGTCCACGAACGAACCGGAGTCGTCCGGCCCGCCGTGAGTCATGGTGTCTCGCATGGCCACGATTACTGCGCACAGGTCATAATCAGGCCTGTTGGAATCCAGAAATCCGGTTATCCGGCACATGCCCGGTCCCCCTGTATTTTCATTTGATCCGGCCGGCAGGCAGCAACAGCGGTTCCGAACAGGATCAGTCCCATACCGCACATTCTGAGAGCAGTCACGGTTTCGGAGAAAAAAAGTACTGACAGTCACAGCTGTCCAAAATATCCTGAATCCGATTTCATAATGGCCTGAAATAGGGCCTTTTTCAATCCGAAAAGCCTTTTTTCAAAAACCAGCCCCTCGAAACTGTCAACTTTCACATAATGTCCTCCGC
>JAQTRI010000187.1 GCA_028711905.1 Candidatus Wallbacteria bacterium
ACACACTCTGCATGCTGGCGTCGCCTTGACGGATAGCTTCGGCCATGGCTGAGGTTTTAGCGGTTCTGCAAGTCTGTGATGAGAAAAAACTGTCGAGATCAGCCGGATAATCATGGCGGCTGTTCCCGACCGGAACGATTTCAAGATCATCGTAAAGCAGAAAACCATCCTGTTTCAGCCAGTTGAAATAACGGTAAGCCTCCAGTTTTTCGAATCCGACGAGAAAGTCGGCGCTTCCAGGATTGATAAGAGGCGAAAGCACGCGTTCTCCAAGACGCACCTGAATCAGCAGGCTCCCCCCTCTTTGCGCCAGACCGTGCACCTCGGCTTTTTTAACATCCAGACCATGGTTGAAGGCGGCATGCGCCAGGAGATCAGAGGCTTTGATCACCCCTTGTCCGCCGACACCGGCAATGATAATGCTCAAAGACTTTTCGCTCATAAATCACCTCCGCGGATGGCTTTTTTGGGGCAGACCTGAGCGCAGAGGCCGCAACCGCTGCAAAGGAAGTCCCTGATGACAGGTTTGTCCCCTTTTTCCATGGCTGGACACAGCAGAGTGAGGCACAGTCCGCAATTGACGCATTCATCCTGGAAGATTCGCAAAGACGGGCGTTTCATGGCACGCACCTCAGGCAGAAGAGCACAGGCAGATCGGAAAACAGCAACCGCGGGCTCGGGAAGGGACATTATCCGTTCGAGCCCCGCAGCGCTCTCTTTAAGATTCAAAGGATCCAGAACTTCCATGCAGATGCCGGCAGCTTCGATCAGACGGGCGGGATCGACAGGTTTCCGTTCCTTGCCGTGGCTGTCACAGGGGGAACCCGGGTGCGGCTGATGACCGGTCATGGCTGTAGTGGCATTATCCAGCACGGCGATTTTCGCCCCTGATCGATTGGACACGATGTCCAGAAGACCAGTCAGGCCGGAATGGAAGAAGGTGGAATCACCCAGCACGCCGATCACTCTGGATTCCGGTCTGACAGCTTTGAAACCTTCGGCCATGCCTACGCTTGCGCCCATGCAGATGATGGAATCCATACACTGAAGCGGTGGAAGAGCAGCCAGTCCGTAACACCCTATATCCCCGGTAATTACATCAGCATGTTTTTTCAGAAGATAAAAGCTGCCGCGATGAGGACACCCGGGGCAGAATACGGGCAGGCGCTTGATGGCATCGTCGCTGAGACCTGACTTAAGGCTTCTTTTGCCCTTGAAACCGCAGCTGATTTTCTCCGGGCTCAACTCGCCGACAACAGGAAGCATGTCCTTACCGTGAATCTCGCATGGAAGGTTCATTCCGCGCACCTGGTTTTCGATGAACGGATCATTTTCTTCAACAATGTAGATCTGTTTCACCCCTTCGGCGAACTCACGAATTTTATTCTGCGGCAGGGGATACGACAGACCCAGCTTGAGTACGGAATACTGCGGGAAGGCTTCCACTGCGTGAAAATGACTTACTCCTGAGGTAATCATGCCTATGTCTCGCGACTTCCATGTAATCTCGTTCCAGGGAGTTTCATTGGAAAAAGAGGACATGGCAGCGAGTCTCTCTTCAACTGCGGCATGGCGGTGCAGGGCATTGACCGGCACCATGGTGCGTTTGCGGAAATCCCTGACATAGTCGCGCAGTAGAACGGTTTTAGGCTGGGAGGGGAACACTCTGCTGCATGTGTGACAGACTCTGGTGGTGACTCTCAAAAGGACAGGGGTGTCGAATTTCTCGCTCAGCTCAAAAGCGAAGATGGTCATTTCCTTAGCTTCCTGGCTGTCGGCCGGTTCCAGCATGGGAATTTTGGCAAAGGCCGCATAATTCCGGTTATCCTGTTCATTTTGCGAACTGTGCACACCCGGCTCATCGGCTGAAACGATTACCAGTCCGCCGTTGACACCGGTGTACGAGATGGTGAAGAAGGGATCTGCCGCCACATTCAGTCCCACCTGTTTCATGCACACCATTGTCCTGGCGCCGGCGAGACATGCGCCATAGCCGACTTCGAGCGCGACCTTTTCATTTACTGCCCATTGGGATTTGATTTCCCGGTGCCTGCGGATGACGGCTTCAAGGATTTCCGTGGAAGGTGTGCCGGGATAGGCTGTGGCAAAGCTGCATCCCGCTTCGGCAGCTCCCAGGGCAATGGCTTCATTTCCGGAGATGAGTGTCATGCTTTCCATGAGTACCTCGCTGAACGAATATTTAGTTTTCAGGCTTCCGAGGATTTCCCGTAAGCGCGGCTCGTCAAAGGTGGAGAGCTGGATAATGCGTGGGACGGCTGTGACGGTTCTGACTGAGACGAGGTTATCCAGAGCCTCCAGACTGTAAATCAATTCATTACTGCGGCTGGTTTCCGCCAGCAGATAGAGTTCTGACAGTCCGGTCACACGCCGCCCCTTTTTGGTCGTGTTTCCAGGTAGTGCTGAAGGATCAGACTTGCCGCGATGCTGTCCCGGTATCCCTTCTTTTTTTTACGGGAAATCCCGGCTTCGCGCATGCAGAGATTCGCGTCTGCAGTGGTGAAATCTTCATCGACAGGTGTAACCGGCAATCCTGTGCGTGAGCGGAGCGACTCAGCGAAATCGGCAATTTTCCTGGTCTGGACCGTTTCGCAGCCCTTGCTGTTGAGAGGCCATCCGACAATGATCTCAGACACAGACTGCCCGCGAATAATAGCCTCAATCTGATCGAACAGCTGTCCGTCATTCTGGAGAATCACAAAGGGCGAACCAATGATCTGCAGCGGGTCTGACAGAGCGATTCCAACGCGGGCGTCCCCATAGTCGATGGCCATGATTCTCATTTGAGTCTGGAGCTGGCGATTTCAAGGCCTCTGGCCAAAGCCTGTCCGATCTTTCCCGGTTCCTTGCCGCCGGCCTGGGCCAGAGCCGGCTTTCCCCCGCCAGATCCCCCGACGATTGGGGCAATTTCCCTGATCAGGTCTCCGGCTTTAACTCGACCGGTAAGGTCGTCAGTGACTTTCACGACCAGAGCGGCCTTTCCTTCCTCGGATGTTCCGAGAATGGCCACGCCACTCTTGATTTTATCCGTCACCCTGTCAGCCATGTTTCTGAGTTCACTGATGTTGACCCCCGGCAGTTCAGAAACCACAATCCGGGCTGTGCCAATATTGACTGATCTGCTGATCAGGCCGTCAAGGTTGCTGGAGGCTATTTTGATGCGATATTCCTCGATCTGTCGTTCAAGTTCTTTCTTCTCCTGTAGCAGGGCATCGATTCTGCCGGGAAGGGCATCCTGCTGCTGAGCCTTTAAGCGCGCCGCAATGTCTGCGAGAACCAGTTCGTCCTTTTTGATCGAATGCCAGGCATTCAGTCCTGTGACAGCTTCGATTCTGCGGACTGACGCGGCGACACCTGTTTCGGTAACAATTCGAAACAATCCGATTGTGCCTGTATTTTTCAGGTGTGTGCCGCCGCAGAATTCTTTGGAAAAATCGCTGATGCTGATCACGCGTACGGTCTGACCGTATTTTTCGTCGAAAAAGGCTAATGCTCCATCTTTCCTGGCTTCTTCAACCGGCTTGGACTCTGCGGATACAGGCAGCATGTCCCAGATTTTCTGATTAACAAGGCTTTCGACAGCGTCCAGTTCTTCGCGAGTCATCTGTGTAAAATGCTTGAAATCAAAGCGCAGGCGCTGATTGTCCACATAGGAACCAGACTGCTGCACATGCGATCCGAGCACACTGCGCAGAGCGCCCTGCAGCAGATGTGTCCCAGTGTGATTGCGCATGATGGCCAGTCTCCGCTCCAGGTCTACTTCCGCTTTGACAATCATCCCGGCTTCAGGGCGGCCTTCGATGATGTCATAATAGTGGAGAAAGAGGCCTTCACATTTCAAAGTGCCTGTGATCTGCAATTGAACGCCCGGACCATGGATCATGCCAGTATCGCCGATCTGGCCGCCGGATTCACCATAGAACGGCGAACGGTCCAGCACCAGAATTTCGCTGTCGCAGCCGAGGATTACTGCATCAGTCGTGATTGTTGACTCATAACCAGTGAAAACCGTTTCTGCAAGTCCCTTCATCCAGTCGCGCATACCGGATGATGAGCCCTCTTTTTTCCAGGAGGACTGGCCGAGGTTTTTCTGCTGTACCATGTGTGCCTGGAAGCCCTCTTCGTCAAGGCTGATACCTGAAGTTGCGAAAATTTCCCGGCTCATGTCAAGGGGGAAGCCGTATGTGTCGTAAAGGCGGAAGGCGTCACTACCCGGGAGCACCGTGCAATTCTTATCCCTGAGTCCTGTGATCAGTTCGGAAACAAGCGAGCGTCCCCTTTTCAGGGTTTGCGTGAATTTTTCTTCTTCGATGCGGATGATTCGGCTGATGAGTTCCCGTTTCTGCAGAAGTTCCGGATAGGCTTTTCCCATGATGGACTCAACAACTTCAGAAAGCCGGTAAAGAAACTCGCCGTCGATTCCGAGGAATTCCTGATATCTTTTTGCCCTGCGCAAAATTCTTCTGAGCACATAACCCCGCCCCTCATTTCCGGGCAGAATTCCATCGGATATGAGAAAAGTGAGTGCTCTGATATGGTCTGCGATTACGCGCATGGCGGTTCCTTCTCTGGAAGATGGCAGGTACTTTCTGCCTGATTCTTCTTCAAGGCGTGTGATAATCGGATAAATCAGGTCTGTATCGTAGTTGCTCTCTTTGCCCTGCATAACCGCAGCCAGTCGTTCCAGACCCATGCCTGTATCAATGGATGGTTTGGGCAGAGGAATCATAGTTCCGTCTTCGCGGCGTTCAAACTGCATGAATACCAGATTCCAGATTTCCAGAAAGCGATCGCAGTCGCAATTGATGTCACATTCCGCGCGTTTGCATCCGATGCCTGATCCCTGATCAATGTGAATCTCGGAACAGGGTCCGCAGGGGCCTGTATCACCCATGCTCCAGAAGTTGCTGGCTTCTCCCATGCGGACTATGCGATGATCAGGAACTCCGATTGTATCTTTCCAGATTTTAAAAGCTTCATCATCATCGCGGAAGATTGTTATCCAGAGCCGGTCTTCAGGTAATCCGCAGGTGACTGTCAGGAATTCCCATGCCCAGCAGATAGCCTCTTTCTTAAAGTAATCCCCGAAAGAGAAATTACCGAGCATTTCAAAAAAAGTGTGATGCCTGGCTGTCTGGCCGACATTTTCAAGATCATTGTGCTTCCCTCCGGCGCGGACACACTTCTGGCTGCTGGTAGCGCGGACATAGTCGCGGCTATCTTCTCCTGTAAACACGGACTTGAACTGCACCATGCCGGCGTTGGTGAAAAGCAGTGTCTTGTCCGCCTGGGGGAGCAGGGAAGAACTGGCAACTGATCTGTGGCCTTTTCCCTCGAAAAATTTTATGAAATTTTCCCTGATGTCTGCGCCTGTCATCGCAACTCTCCTGCAGAATGTTTCAGAATACAATATAACAGGGATGGGTGATGGCGCAAGTGCGGCAAACCATTCATGGTCAGTCGAACTGGAATTCGAGTGATACCCCGGCTATTCCTGATGAGTATGAGCGATTCAGATCCAGAGCGTAAAGGTTGATGATCGAGGTGGCAGCCCTTCTGGACATCAAAATCCTCAATCCTGAGTTGACTATAAGGTCTCTGTAGCGCTTGTAACCTGATGATCGCTTGATTTCCAGGGAAAACGAGGTCTCTGGAGTCAGGAACGTTTCCATTCCCAATTCTTGCCAGTGCTCGATTTTATCCCAGGAATAAACTTTTTCATTAGTGTAATTGAAGGAGAGAAAGGTTTGCTTTAAAATTTCACAGGTAAGCATGAGTGAACCTTTTTTTTTGCTGTCACCATCGGTTCTGTCGTGAAGAAAACCGGCAAGAACCCCGATAAAAAATTTATTCTCCACATCCATCGGGTATGAAGCATTGAGCATGCAGTCAAAAGCCCTTGTTTCATGATAAGCATACTCTCTAAACCCATTGAGCAGATATGAAATGCGTTGTTTGTCGATGACTCTGGCTAAAGAAAGTTCTGCGAATTTCTGAAAGCGCCAGTTCAGAAATGGATACGCTGCAAATCTTTCATAGGAATCGGCGGAGATTTCTGTTGTGCCGGCCAGGACCGTGATTCCAGGAGCAGGGTCGCTTGACCACGAGAGAAAAGCAGCTCCAGATCTTATGCCTGTTGTGAGTGAATGACGGGCGGTAGGCATGGTCATCAGCCCTGAAGATCCATAAATGGTAGAAGCGCAAAAAAAATCCGGTTTTTCTTCAGGCATGGGGTAAAGAAGGTTTCTGCTGAAGCCGCTCTTTTCCAGCACCCGGTTTTGAGAAGGATGGAGCGTATCTGTCAGGGCAGAAGCGCAGAAAAGAAACAGAAAAAATAAAACCAAAACATTAATCTTTGAATTTTCCACGAATAAATTCTTGTGTTGTAGTATCAAATGTCACAAAGTTGTTCAGGCAGAGATGGCCGGCTTGGATCAACCATGCGTTTTGCACGAAATCAATACCGCCGTTAGAGTCAAAGCCCTTACAAATTATGATTTTTGGTTTGATTTCCACAGCCAGCTCGCTTATATTTCTACAACAATAATGTTCGACATCGGAGATGGCTGAGTCGCTGATTGTCGGAGGTGTACCTAATACAATTATTTTGTCCGACAATGAGTATTTAAATTTACGGAATTTATACTTCAACATGTTATATGGGTATTGAACAACAAAGTATTCTTCTGGAGTAATGTCATCACTCTCAATAATTCTTCCGCCATATCCGAAAAAGCTGAATTCATCACTGTCGAATTTTGCCTGATGAAGATTTTTCACAAAGGGCTGAATCCCGCAAAAAGATGACTCGTACATGCTTAACGGGGAGTCGAACTCACCTGGGATTGCCAGCACAGGAATG
>JAQTRI010000188.1 GCA_028711905.1 Candidatus Wallbacteria bacterium
GTTCCTGCAAAGAGATAGCCGATGAGCGAGCCTGCACCGAACGCTGCCATCAGGTAGCCATACCAGACTGTACCGGCTTTGAGAAAATCCTCCACATAAAAGGGCAGCAGGACAATCACAGGGACTAAGAAAAAATTCAGAACAGCAGCCACAAGATACATGTTGCGCATGCCCTTGCGCTCCCACACAAAGCGGAATCCTGCCAGGGTATCTTCACGGAATGACCGCATGATTTCTGACATGCCGGGCTTCTGCGCAGGCAAATTCTGGGGGACATGGATGAAAACCTCGCTGAACGAGGAGAAAATGTAAGTGCTGCCGTCTATGAGAAAGAGCGCTGCCGGACCGAACAGGCGGAAGAGCACGCCGCCAAGAGCCTGGCCTGTGAATGTGGCGATCTGTACTGAAGATTCATTGAGCGAATTGGCGGCTGCCACGCTCTGCTCAGGCACGATGTCAGGGATGGAGGCTGTTACAGCCGGCCTGAAAAAGGCGTTGACAATAGATACAAAAACCGACACAGCGAACAGCCATGGCAGGATCAGCTCCACTGCCAGAGGGTCGTGCATGATCAGAGCAGCGAGCGATAAAACGGCCATGCCGTTGAAAAGGTCGCAGAAGACGATGATTTTCTTGCGGGAATGCATGTCGGCGAATGTGCCGCCGAACGGTCCAAGCAGCACTGAAGGCAGGGTTGCCGCCATCATGACCAGGCCCATGATCGAGGCTGATCCGGTCTGATGCTTGATCCAGAAGGCCATGGCAATGGCAAAGGCCTGGTTGCCGAGCTGGCTGACCAGTTGTCCCTGCCAGAGCAGGAAGAAATCCTTGTTCCAGAGTTTGCTGTGCGCCATGAAAGCACTATATCAGAAACCAGTGCCTGGCCACACCTAAATTTGTGGCTGAGCACTAAGGGCTATTATAACTTGGGCAGCCACGGTATGCGGTTCCGGCAGCAATCGGCTTCACCTTGCCACCAGATCCCGGTAAGTAACACTCTTCTCCATCAGTTCCGCGTGTGTTCCCATGGCTTCGATGCTTCCTGAATTCATCACAATGATACGGTCCGCCCTTTGAGCTGTCGACAGCCTGTGAGTGACGATCAGGCAGGTGATGTCCCGGAATTCATCCAGCACCTGTTTCCAGAAGTTGATTTCATTTTCTGCGTCTAAGCTGGATGTGACATCATCCATCAGCAGAAGCTCAGGACGGCCTGCCAGGGCCCTGGCAATGGAAAGCCGCTGCCTCTGACCTCCGGACAGGGTAATGCCCCTTTGGCCGAGCAGTTCGTTGTATCCGGCAGGAAACCCGGCGATTTCATTGTCAAGCTGCGCCAGAGTCGCGCAATGTCTGATCCAATCCTGATCGTTTCCGCGCCAGAAATCGATATTGCACCCGATAGATTCCGAAAAAACATTGGGCTCCTGTTGCACATAGCCGATTTTTTTTCGCAGGTCTTCAATGTCGATCTCCTTGAGCGTGACTCCGTTGACCTCGATTCCACCGCATGAAGGCTCCAGAAAGCCTGAGAGCAGGTTTAAAAGCGTGGTTTTTCCCGAGCCGATCTTCCCCACCACAGCCACTTTTTCCCCCTGGCGCAGTTCAAAATCAACCCCCGCCAGCTTGAATGGGGGACGCGTGTTTTCGCCGGTTTCAGTTGCCGGGTATGAAAAGGCCAGTCCCTTTATTTCCAGCCTGTCCAGCTTGCCGCAAGGGGAACCGCTCTTACCTGAAGTGGCCGCCGCGTCGCACTCTTCCAGATCGTCGAGTCTGTCGATAACGACAAAAGACT
This sequence comes from Candidatus Wallbacteria bacterium, assembly GCA_028711905.1. GTDB lineage: Bacteria > Muiribacteriota > JAQTZZ01 > JAQTZZ01 > JAQTZZ01 > JAQTRI01. Next base: position 1,793 of record JAQTRI010000188.1, read on the forward strand.
GAGCTGCAGTAATGAAAAAGGTCGGAATATCGACTAAGGGATAAACAATCATACCCAGATAGCTGAAAAAAGCGTAATAGGTTCCAATGGTGATTTCCCCTGAAACCACAAGCATGCCCCCGAACAGCAGCACCATCACCTGGCCCAGATAGTTGAGAAACTCAAAATAGACCTGCATCAGGCCGTGGAGCTTGACCACATCGATTTCAACCCCGATGCGGGTTTTCAACAGATTTTCAAATTCACTGATCTGAGCTTCCTCGGAATTGAAGGATTTGACGATTTTAATCCCGGAATAAGCGGATTCAAGAAAATCATTGGTCGATGAAACGATCTCCTGCCTGCGGCGGAAGCGCTTCTGGATCAGGTGTTCGAGCCTGAGAAAGAGCCAGACCATGAACGGCAGGGGAGCAATGGATAACAGGGTGAGTTTCGGAGACATGAAAGACATGCTCAGAAGGCAGAAAAAAATGACGCAGGTAGAATTGAAGGCACGGAAGATACCGGAGCAGATGAACCAGGAAATCCCAGGCGGGTGCGTAATGATGTCTTCAGTCAGTCTGGTTACCAGATCCCCGGTTCTGAAGCGCAGGAAAAAACGGTAACTTTTGTTTAAAATCAGGTGGAAATAGCGATTCCTGAAGGCCATTTCAAAGATCAGATTCATGCGCCCGCGAAGGAAAGGATAAATCTCGGCCGCCATTGAGGCTAAGCCGAGCAGAAGGAGCAGCACCAGTGCGTCATTGCGGGAAGAAATGATTTGATCCATGCTGATAGAGCCACTCTGGAACAGGTGCAGGTTTTTCAGAAGCGTGTCGATCAGATGCTTGAAAAGACGGGGAAACAGAACGCTCACGACAGTGGACAGCACGGTCATCAGCAGCAACAGCAGAATCATGGGAGTATACTGGCGATAGTAGTTCCATATCCAGCGCCAGTAATAGATCTTCGGCTTTTTCAGACAGCTGTTTTCAATTCCGGTCACAGCCTTCACTGCCCGCCCTCCACAGCCTGAATCATCGACAATTTGTGGTAAAGCCCCCCGGCTGCCATCAGTTCATCGTGCCTGCCTGTTTCCACGATCTGACCCTTGTCAAACACCAGAATGCGGTCTGATTCCCTGATTGTGGATAGTCTGTGCGCTATGATCAGGGCTGTGCGTCCCTTCAGGAGGTTATGCAGCGAGCGCTGCAGAGCATGCTCTGTAATGACATCAACTGAAGAAGTGGCCTCATTGAGGATCAGGACATCCGGGTTGCGCACCAGAGCCCTTGTAAAGGCCAGAAGCTGCCTTTCTCCCTGAGAAAGATTGGCACCCCTTTCAGACAACATGGTCTGGTAACCAGCAGGCTTTCCGCAGATCAGTTCATGGGCTCCGAGCACAGTGGCGGCTTCAATGACACGCTCATCGGAAATTGTGTCGTCAAAGAGCTTGAGATTCTGCATAATGGTCCCTGGAAACAGGTAAACCTCCTGCAGAACTAAGGCCAGCCTGCTGCGCCATTCCGACAGCCGGAAATTGCGGATATCCTCTCCGCCGATTGTAATCGAGCCGGTTGCAGGATCATAAAAACGCAGCAGCAGGTTGATGCAGGTGGTCTTTCCGGATCCCGAAGGGCCGACAATGGCGATGCGCTCGCCTTTGCCGACTCTGAAGCTGACATTATGCAGCACTTGATCCTTGCCGTAGGCAAAACCGATATTTCTGAATTCGAGTGGCTGATCCAGATGTCCTGCCCGGGGATCTCGCCCGAGGTCAGGCACATCTGTCGGGGTGTCCAGAATTTCAAAGATCCTGCCTGCAGCCGCTAAGCTGCTCTGCAGTTCCACAAGAATGAAAATCAGGTGACGCAGGGGCGCGAAAAACTGACGCATCAGTTCGATGTACATTACCATGGACCCAACGCTCATCTCTCCTGAGATCACCTTAGTCGTGCCATAAAGAAACACAGCGATCACCATGCCTGATTCACTGAGAAAATTGAAGAATGACCAGAAAAGGCAATGCATGACAAACAGGGAGTTTCGCTCTTCGCGGTATTTTTCTTTGTTATAGGAAGCCAGAAGTTCGCAGGCTTTTTCTTTGCGCGAGTATAGCTGAAGCAGAGGAATACCCTGGATGTACTCTGTTACATATCCCGTCAATTCGCTGTTTCTGGCTCTGATCCGAGTGTGCACTCTGCGCATGTAGACCAGATGACCGCCCAGCACAGTTACCAGCAATGGGGTGAGAAAAGCGATGTAGATGAACATTCCGGGCTGTTCCCAGAGGATAATGGCGATGATGCCTATGAGCATGACGAAAACAGACAGGAGATTGGCAGTCATGTGTGTAAAGAGCGAACCCAGACGGTCGGTGTCGGATTCTGTGCGGGACAGGAGACTTCCTGTCTGGTGATGATCAAAAAAGCGCATTCCCTGATGGACTATATGCGTAAAGATTTTGTGTTTGACACCGGCTATGATCTCATTGCCGACTTTTGCCAGTATCAGTACCTGGGCGTAACTGGCGCATCCGCCGAGCAGCAGTCCTGCCAGAAAGACTGAGGCTGCCAGCAATGCGGACTTCATATCTCCGGCAGGTACAGCCTTATCGATAATGTAACGAAGGACTAATGGTCGCAGCAGGTGTACCCCGGTGATAATGGCCAGGGTCAGGAAAGCCCAGCCCATCCGCTTCTTATGGGGACCGAAAAAGGGCAGCAGGCGGGCAAGTGTCGATGCATGGCGGATCTTCATCAGGTCAGTTTATTGTGGCCGGTTTGATTTTGCAATCATGGACCCGGTTGAACAGGATTTAACCTTCGAGAGGTTTTTTCCGATATGTTTATTGTGAGGTACGAGGAAGGAGCAAAAAATGAATATTATGGACCGGATTAGAAAAACAAATCACCGGCTCGGCAGAAAGATTGAGCTCAAACCCGAAAATGTCGGGGAAGTTCTCAGAGCCAATTTTTACGAGACCTGTGAGTACAGCAGCCAGTACCAGGCTTTCTGAGCAAGTCCTGATACAGAGCCTTAATGCTGGCCCGATCAGGCAGACTGGGTGATGCCGGGCCGGGGGTCGTTGTAAGGCGCACGGAAGCATGTTTTCCTCAAGGAGGAGGAAATGTCAGTCGGTGTCATCAATAACAATCACAGCGCTGTTTTTACGCAGCGGATTCTGGAAACCAACAATCTGAAGCTGAACAAAACTCTGGAGAAGTTGTCTTCAGGCATGCGCATCAACCGCGCGGCAGACGATGCGGCCGGTCTTTGCATCTCTGAAAAAATGCGCGCTCAGCTTCATGGGATCGACCAGGCCAGAAGAAACACTGAGGACGCGATATCAATGGTTCAAACCGCGGAAGGTGTTCTCAGCACAACGCACAGCATTATTCAGCGCATGAGAAAATTGGCGGTTCAGGCCGCCACGGACAATTACACTACATACGATCGCCAGCGCATCCAGAAAGAAATCGACCAACTGGTTGACGAAGTGGACCGTATTGCGCACAACACGGAATTCAACACAAAAAAGCTGCTGAACGGGTCGGCCACGGGTCTGACCGGTTCCAGCCGCATGAAAGTAGCTACTGCAAAGGTTGTGGGGACCGTTGCCGACGCTGACTACAGCGTGACGATTATTGACGCCGGCACGGCATGCCGTATTCACGGCAGCGTTAATCTTGCCGATGTCATTGAGTCTGACGGCGGAGATACAGATGAAATCGCCAATCTGCGCGATCTGGGTATTTTTGGAACCAGGGAACTGCATATTTGTGTTGACGGCAATGACCGCGTGATTTCCGTTAACGAGAATGACACGCTCGAGGATGTCAAACGGAAGATCAACCTTGGAAATTGCGGTGTGATCGCCGGGCTTGACGATGAAGGCAATGACCTGACTCTCACTGCCATGCACAGTGGCAGCAAATTTAACATCTCTTTCGGGGAGGATCCGGACGGAATAGCCTCCAAACTGGGACTAATCGGCGGCGCAAAAGACGACAACAGCTCTCTGGTCGAAGCAGTGGACTCTTCAGGCAACAGTCTGCTGATTCCGCAGTTTCGTTCAGGCACGGATACGATCATTGAAATCACCAATATCACCAATCAGTCATTATTCCCGACTGACCCGACAGTCATTCCCCCGCTGCAGGGGCAGCACATCGGCTTTTTCCGATCCGACAGTCGCTTTTTCACTGAAAAGGAATTATCCAACACGATTAACAGCCAGTTGATCGCATTGGGTGCTGCTGGTGTTGATCCGGCGGTTGATCTGACGCAAAGCCGGCTTTTAAAAGGCCTTGTTTTTCACATTGATGAAGATATAACTTACGGTATTCTGCAGCAGGGAGACGGTCTGGGCCGGATAGATGACATCGGCTATACAGCCGGATGGGATGATGCGGCTGGGGATGCCGGGTCTGGCGACAACATGATTGATTCGACATTTGATCACGGGACTACTGGGTTCGCGTCTGATGGTGCGACAGCAGTCGATGAGCCTGAGCCGGCTGTTCCGGATAATCGCGTGACCGGACCGGCCCTTGGCCCGGCAGGGGACGATTCTCTCCTGGATACCTGGAATGTTGACGGAGCAGGGGCATACGCATATGACAGCAGTGTTACAGTACGCATTACGGTCAGGGACAACAGGCAGATCTATCATATTGGTGCGAATGAGGGGCAGACTTTAACGGCGGATTTCAGCAATACTGACGCGGAAGCACTTGGCCTGACTTCCGGGCACAGATCATTCGGCAATGAAAACAACGGTGTGGAAAAGTTGATGACAGGAATGGTCACTTATGACCGCAGGCTCAATGTTTCTGTGGAGACGCAGGTATCGGCTGAACGGGCCATCACAACCATTGATAACGCCCTTAACATGGTCTCTTCCAGCAGATCACGGCTTGGAGCAGTGCAGAATTCACTGGAGCATAGTTTCGAATACCTTCAACTCTCCTACGAGCTTGGACCTGAGTCTCAAATCCGCGACGCCGATATGGCGCAGGAAATGACTGAAATGACTAAGCTTTCCATCATGATTCAGGCCGGGACGGCGATGCTGGCTCAAGATCGGAAGACCGTC
>JAQTRI010000189.1 GCA_028711905.1 Candidatus Wallbacteria bacterium
CTCCAGTCTGTAACTCTTCCTCAAAACTGCGGAACTGAGCGAACTGAGCCTCGGCGAATTTTCTGATGTTTAAAGCGCACTCGGCCATGGCATTCAGGTCCTCCTGATCGATCAGGCCGGAAGCCTCACGCACAGTAACCATATCCACAGCGATATTTTCGCGGAAAACCCCATCGAACTTCAAGGTGTATTCACGCAAGGCTTCATCCCCGCCGGATTCGACTTTCTTCAGGATTGCTTCAACGGTTTTTTCCCGTGTGTCTGCGCAGGAGGCAAAGAATTCAGCCGGTATGTTATTGCTTTTGACAATGTTCATATCAGTCTCCCTCAATAAAGTTTCTCAGCATCTTTCTGCCGTGCTCTGTAATAATGGACTCAGGATGAAACTGCACTCCCTCAATGTGCATCTCCCTGTGTCTTAAACCCATGATTGTTCCCTCATCGGTCCAGGCGCTCACCTCTAAGCAGTCCGGGAGGCTTTCGCGTTCCACCATCAAAGAGTGATACCTGGCAACCCGGACCGGGTCCGGAACCCCGCGAAACAGGGTCTTTCCATCGTGACGAATATCAGAGGTCTTGCCATGCACGGGCTTTTGAGCTCGGATCACACGGCCACCGAATGCCTCACCGATAGCCTGATGCCCGAGGCATACGCCGAGTATGGAAAATTCTCTGCCCAGCTCGCGGATCACCTGCAGGCAGATACCCGCCTCCTGCGGGGTGCATGGCCCTGGCGACAGCAGAATCCCGGAGGGTTTCAGCATCCTGATTCCTTGAATGTCAATGTGATTGTTGCGCACAACCTTGATTTTACGCCCCATTTCTCCGAGATACTGCACTAAGTTGTAAACAAACGAATCATAATTATCGATCACCAGGATCATTCAGCAGCTCCCACGGCTTTCATCAGCGCCTGCGCCTTGTTAATGGTTTCCTTGTATTCCAGTTCAGGCTGGGAATCGGCGACAATGCCCGCCCCGGCCTGTATAAAGGCCCTGCCTTCACTCATGACAATAGTTCTGATTGTGATGCAGACATCCATGTTGCCGCAGAAATCGAAATACCCGATCGCGCCTGCATAGATTCCGCGCCTGCAGTTCTCAAGCTCGTCAATGATTTCCATAGCCCTGACCTTGGGCGCGCCGGACACAGTGCCTGCCGGAAAACAGGCGGTAAAAAGATCGAACATGTCGTACTCCGGCCTGATTCTGCCGCTCACTTCGGACACAATATGCATGACACGGGAAAAGCGTTCGATCCCGAAAAACTCGTCCACCCTGACACTACCGTATTCACAGACACGGCCAAGGTCGTTGCGCGCCAGATCCACCAGCATGACATGCTCGGCCCTTTCCTTTTCATCTGCCAGCAGTTCCCTCTCTAAGGCCATATCCTCTTCTTCAGTGCGTCCTCGCCTTCTTGTGCCTGCAATGGGCTTAGTGACGGCGGTTCCTGATTTGAGGCTGACTAAGGTCTCAGGAGAAGATCCGAGAATGTGAAGCCCATCGAACTGCAGAAAATACATGTATGGTGAGGGATTGGCCTTTCTCAGCTCACGGTAAACCGAAAGAGGAGAAGCTTTCATTGGAAAGGAAAATCTCTGGGACAGCACCACCTGGAAGATGTCCCCGGCTAAAATGTATTCCTGGGCCTTTCTGACCCGGTCTTCAAACTCCTCCCTGGTGAAATTGCTCTCAGGGAAAGGTTTTTCATCTGAAGGAACCTCTGCTGGACATGGTGCGGAAGAACTTGTGACTGCTGCCTCTATTTCATTGAACCTGGCATCCCCGAAGCCGCCATAGATAATGATGTCCACCGTTTTTTTCAGGTGATCGAAAATCATGATCTCAGAAGGAAAGATGAAGTACATGTCAGGTACTGGAAAGTCCGGTTCGTGCCGGTCGGATATCTGCTCGCTCAGCCTGACCGCGTCATAGGACATGAACCCGACTGCTCCACCGGTAAAAACCTGATGCGAGAGCGGAAAATCGTACTTCTTCATGATCCCGCGCAGCACTTCCAGCGGATCGCCTGTCTCAGAAGAGCAGCCTTCAGCGCTTTCCAGTGCAGCGGTTTTCCCGGTAGAGCGGAAGATCAGAAACGGCCTGCCACCGATAAAGGAATAGCGGCCTCTTTCACCGTCGTTTTCCAGGGATTCATAAAGAAACGCGTATTTTTCACAGTTGTAGAGCCGCTCGAACACTGCCTCTGGAAAGGCCTGAACTGTCAGGCGCTTGAGAAAAAGATCATTTTTCGATGGTAATGGCTTCATATCCGCACACCTTAGCCACAGATTCGAAAAAACCGGGAAAAGAAATGGAAACGCACTCTGCGCCGCTGATCACGGTTTCACCTTCAGCCATCAGCCCGGCAATGGTCAGGGCCATGGCAATGCGGTGATCGCCGTGGCTGAAACATTCCGCTCCGTGCAGAGCGCAAGGGCCGTCAACCACGAAACCGTCCTTCAGTTCATCGATACTGGCCCCCATTTTTCTCAGTTCAGTACAGACAGCGCTGATACGGTCTGTCTCCTTGACCCGCAGTTCGGCAGCACCGGTCACAGTGGTTCGGCCGGAAGCGAAGCAGGCAGCCACAGCAATGACCGGCAATTCATCGATCAGAAGCGGAATCAGACCTTCGCCAATGCCGCAGCCCATGATTTTTCCCTTTACAGGCTCCAGATCAGCCACCGGCTCATTGCAGAATAAGCGCTGATTCGTAAGTGTCACCGGCGCGCCTGATGCCTCCAGATAAGAAAGTATCCCTGTGCGGGTGGGATTGACACCGATATCCTCAAGTCTCATGCCTTCCCCGGCCAGAGTGCCCAGCACCAGAAAAAACGCAGCTGAGGAAATGTCACCCGGAATGCTGAGCTTTCTGGCCTCAGGCCGGTATTCTCCGCATACAGTGACTGCGCCGCCTTCACGGCTGACGCTGACGCCAAAGTAGTCAAGCATGCGCTCCGTGTGATCCCTGGAAAGCTCCTTTTCGATCACTGTCTGGCAGCCTTCAGCAAAAAGACCGGCCAGAAGCAGGGCTGACTTGACCTGAGCGCTGGCCACCGGCATGGTGTAGCTGGTTCCGCTCAAACGGCATCCCCTGATGCACAGCGGTGCGAACCGGTCGCCGCTGCGGCCATGAATGACTGCGCCCATTGTCCGCAGAGGCTCGATAACACGAGCCATCGGCCGGGAACGCAGGCTCTCATCGCCTGTGAGCACTGAAAAAAAGGGCTGCCCTGCCAGAAGCCCGCACATCAGGCGCATGGTCGTGCCGGAATTGCCACAGTCCAGCACATTTTTCGGCTCCACAAACCCGGTCCGTCCCCGCCCCTCAACAGTCAGGTCAGAGCCGCTTTTTTTCCACTCGACACCAAGATCCGAAAGAACCGAAAGTGTACTCAGACAGTCGTCAGATGGTGCGTAATTGGTAATCTCAGAGCATCCATCGGCGAGAGAGGCGACAATCGCGGATCTGTGCGAAATCGACTTGTCGCCAGGCATAGTAACAGCACCTTTGCAGGAGCGGCATTTCCTGATTTTTGCCTTCATGTGTCAGGCCATTTCCCTGCCGATCGCACGGGCGATCAGACTGATCTCTTTCATCATCTGCTCAAACATCTTGATTTTCAGGGACTGTGCTCCATCGGACAAGGCCTTCTCCGGCTCAGGATGTACCTCTACGATCAGGCCATCAGCCCCGGCTGCGATGGCCGCCCGAGCAAGCGGAATCACCATTCCCCAGCGCCCTGCGGCATGGCTCGGATCAACGATCACAGGCAGGTGCGTAAGCATCTTCAATTCTGGAATGCTGCTGATATCGAGCGTATAGCGCGAATAATCGCTGAAAGTGCGCACTCCTCTTTCGCAGAGGATCACATTGTAGTTGCCCTCAGACATGATGTATTCGGCTGCCAGAAGGAATTCCTTGATCGTGGCCGAAATTCCGCGCTTGAGAAGAATGGGCTTTCTGGCGCGTCCGGCCTTTTTCAGCAGTGAGTAATTCTGCATGTTGCGAGCGCCGATTTGAACGATATCCGCATATTCCGCAACAATATCGAAGGTATCGGTGTCCACAGCCTCGGTCACTACGGGCAGCCCGGTTTTTTCGCGCGCTGATGCCAGTATCTTCAGGCCCTCTTCTCCCAGCCCCTGGAAAGAATATGGGGAAGTCCTGGGCTTGTAAGCACCGCCGCGCAGCATGATGGATCCGGCGCTCCTGATGGCTTCAGCCACTTTCATGGTAATATCCAGAGACTCCACAGCGCAGGTTCCGGCGATTACAGCGATCTTCTCTCCGCCGATCTTTGCGCCCAGGACATCAACGACAGTATCCTCAGGCTTCATCTCCCGGCTGGTGAGTTTGTAGTCCTGGGTGACATGAATGACCTCGACAACTCCGGGCATGGAGATAATCCGGCCCTCGTCGATGCGGCTCTTGTTGCCTGTAATGCCAATGGCCATACGCATCGATCCTGGAATCGGGTGAGGAGTAAGGCCCATTTCGCGCACAACGCCGCATACCTTTTCGATCTGTTGTTCCGAAGCGCGTACCTGCATGACTATCAGCATGGTTTTCTCCTGTCAGTTTCGCTATAGGATGTTCTTTTCAGTCCTGATTCTGCGCGATTCCCGCCTGCAACCGAACAGGCTGCACCACTGAGTACAGAAATCGAGGAAATCCTCGATGGGGATTACGCGGTTGTTCTTCAGCATCTCGAAAGCGCGACGCCTCTCCTGCGAAGCAGCGTCAGCAAGCATTTCCTGTTTCATTTCATCGGTCAGCATAATGCTTTTCCTTCAACTGTACAAATCGGTCGCTTTTGCCGAACAAGAGAAAATACTCCTCGATCCGTGGCCAGTCCAGGCCCTTGTTTCCGGCCAGCAGTGCCTCGATGTCAGCCCAGTCCATCCGTTCACGGTCCGGATTATTGTACAAGGCCTGCAGCTTAAGTCCGATCAGGCCTTCAGGCCTCAGCACACGAATAACGGACCCTTCAACGCTTTTCGTCTCAGCCTGTTCCAGCATGCTGTGTGTATACTTTCTGCAGGCGATGATTACATCCACCGGCACTCCGGGGTCTTCCGCGCTGTATTGTGCCACATCAGCAGTTTTATAAAACGGCTTGTACCCAAACTCAGCGAGCACTTTCTCTGCCTTTTCCATGTCCGAGTCCAGGATCAGGAAATCCAGGTCCATGGTAGCACGGGAAACGCCCCAGAACCCCAGCGAAATTCCGCCGATCAAAGCATAATCGATTTCCATTGACCGGAAATCATCAGCCAGGCGCGTAAGAAGTCCTCTGAAATCCATGAAGGTGATTATACCATATCACGCAATGTAGCGACTCAATCTCCCTGGCCATTGCCCGAAAGTCAGCATAGTCAATTCACCGCCGTCCGGAACTCCTTCACCAGTCCGGCAACATCCTCCCCTGCCCTGATGGCTTCCACCAGCCTGCTGCCCACAATCACACCGTCAGCAAAAACTGCAGCCTGAGCTGCCTGTTCAGGAGTTGAGATGCCGAAACCGAGGCACAGCGGCTTGGTCGTGATCTCCCTGACTGAGGCCAGAAAACCCGCGGTGTCAGGCGCGAGCGAGCTGCGGCTGCCGGTAGTGCCGGTCAGGCTGACACAGTATATGAATCCGCGCGCAAGGGCCGCGATCTTTCTGATGCGCTCCGGTCCGGAAGTCGGTGTCACCAGCAGGACAAGATCGATCCCGCAGGAATTCGCCCGCTTCGACCAGGCGGAGGCTTCCTCCAGAGGCAGGTCAGGTACAACTAAGCCGGAAAACCCTGATGCAGCCAGATCACTCATCAGTCCATCCCCATACGACATCAATGGATTGATATACGACATCAGGATCAGGGGAACCGTAAACCTTGATTCTGCAAACCTCTCAAGCATGGATTTAAGGGTAATTCCCTGTTCCAGCGCTATCTGCGAAGAGAACTGGATGGTCTTCCCGTCAGCCACAGGATCGGAAAAAGGATATCCGATCTCAATCAGGTCCGCACCATTAGCTTCGGCAGTCCCGACAATTTCCAGGCTTTTCTCCAGAGTCGGGAATCCGGCTGTAAAATAAGGGATAAAGGCTTTGCTGCCGTTTTTTCTCAGGTTTTTAAAAAGATTGCTGATTATCATACCAAGCCCTCCACGATCTCCAGATCCTTGTCGCCACGGCCCGACAGATTGACAACAATGATGCCGTCTGTTCCCAGTTCCGGAGCGATTTTAATGGCGTGAGCCACAGCATGGGAGCTTTCCAGGGCCGGGATGATACCTTCAGTGCGGCAGAGGATGCGGAAAGCGTCTAAGGCTTCCTCATCAGTGGCTGAAGTATACTCGGCCCGGCCTGAGTCTTTCAGATGCGAGTGTTCCGGTCCGACACCAGAGTAATCCAGACCGGCTGAAACCGAATGCGTGTTTAAGATCTGACCGTCCGGATTCTGCATCAGATAGCTCTTAGCCCCATGCAGCACACCTGTGCGCCCAGCTGAAAGCGTGGCAGCGTGTTTTCCTGTGGTTACACCGCAACCCCCGGCCTCGACCCCGATCAGACGCACAGACTTGTCCCCGATAAACGGATAGAATATTCCCATAGCATTGCTGCCACCGCCGACACACGCAACTACTGCGTGAGGCAGGCGGCCTTCAATCCGTAGAATCTGCTTCTTAGCCTCCCGGCCGATGACAGACTGAAAATCGCGCACCATTACAGGATAGGGATGCGGCCCGACCACAGACCCGATACAGTAATGCGTGTCCGCGACATTGGTCACCCAGTCGCGGATAGCCTCGTTGATAGCGTCCTTGAGGGTTTTCGTGCCTGATTCCACAGGCACCACTTCAGCCCCGAGCAGTC
>JAQTRI010000190.1 GCA_028711905.1 Candidatus Wallbacteria bacterium
ATTCCATTTGATGATGTCTATTTTCTCTCCCTTGAGTTCGCTGATGATTCCCTGGATTCTGGAACCCCGGTAACCAACGCATGCCCCTACAGGGTCAACCTTATCTTTATGCGAAATAACAGCCACTTTGGATCTGGAACCTGCATCGCGCGACACGAACTTGATTTCTACCAGATTATCCTGAATTTCAGGAATTTCCATCTGGAAGAGTTTTTTGAGAAACTCGGGACAGGTTCTGGAAACAATAACATTGGGTCCTTTACCGCTTTTTTCCACATTGATGATGTATGCTTTGACACGATCGGAAATGCGGAATCGTTCTCTGGGAATCTGCTCTTTTAAAGGCAGCAATACTTCCACACGGTCATCAATGGCCAGGATCACATTCTTACTTTCGAAGCGCCTGACAATACCGGTTACAACCGTGCTTTCAAGGTGTTTGTAATCATCGTAGATTTTTTCTTTTTCCGCTTCCTTGATTTTCTGGATGATGACCTGTTTGGCTGTCTGGGCTGCAATTCGGGTGGCGTTGGTATCAGGGGTCAACTCCTGCCTGGTTTCCTCTCCCAGCTTGATTTTCTTATCGATTTTCACAGCTTCGCTGAACTTGATCTCATTTTCCTCGCCAGTGAAATCCGGGTCAGCCACAACTGTTCTGACATGAAAAATGGTGATCCCGCCATCATCGGGATTCAATTTGACCGCCAGATTCTTATCGCGACCATAGTTCTTTTTATATGCGGAAGCAAGAGCATCTTCAAGGGCGGCAATCACGACTTCCTTGGAGATTCCCTTTTCTTTCTGCAACTCGTTTAAAGCGCCGATCAGTTCAAGATTAATCATTTTTTCCTCCCCATTTGAAAAGCAGGCCGGCTTTTTTTATTTTTTCCCTGGGCACAGTTAGTTCAGTATTGTCAGGGAGCTTTAGCAGCAAAGTGTTGGTTGAGCAGGACAGGAGCATTCCAGATGTCTGTCTGGCGGAATTTTCATCGGTGTGCCAGATCTCTATCTCTTTTCCAATTGCAAACTGGAAATCGCAGTCTTTTCTCAGCTTCCTGGTAAGGCCTGGTGTCGAAACCTCGAGGCTGTATTCTTGAGGAAAGCCTTCAACCCCATCTAAGAAAACCTCTGCCAGCCTGTTGACATTCTGGCAGTCATCTGTGCCGATATCCCGGTTCGAACCGTATATGAAAATAGTAATGTGCGGTTTATACTTGCCGGTGTCTTCCACATCCAGAATCCTGATGCCCTCGACAGAGACCAGATCTTCCAGATAAGTTTTCAAATCGGCAAGCTTGAGCAGCCATTCGGCTTTCTGCAAGGCAAAGCCCCCTATATAACAAAATAGTGGGGGGTCCCCACTGGCAATTCTGTAATAATGTAAAGCAAAACGGGCGGGCTTGCAAGGCCTTACGCGGGGACCGATATACCTAAAGCTCTGTGCAGATGATCTCGGCAACATCCACGATCAGCAGATTGATCTTTTTCAGGCAGTCGATCAGATCTAAGTGGATGGTTGATGTCTCGAAAGATTCCTGAAGGCAGCACTCCAGCCTTTTGATATGCGACAGATGATAGGTTTTGGCCTGGTGTTCGATCTCGCGCCGGCTTTCAGCGAGTTCCTGCGCTGCAGAGTGATCTTCCTTGCGCATGGCTGTGATCAGCTGGCGATAGTTGTTGAGCGTGATCTGATAAAACTCAACGATTTCCGATGTGCCCTCTTTGGAAAAAGTCAGTTCTTTGTCGATTTTTTTCTGCAGGAGTTGCATCAGTTCCTTAGAGATGGCGTCACCGATGTGCTCCAGGTTACTGACCATGAACAGCATTCCGCGCTGGCGCTTGGACTCGTGTTCATTAAGTTCTTTGCGGGAAACGGAGGTGAGAAACGGAGTGATCTTTTCTTCAAGAAGATCCACTTTATCATCTTTATCAATGGTTTTATGAATAATGCTGGTGTCGTTTTCCAGAAGTGCCGGTTTGATGTTGATGACCATTTTTTCCACAATATTGGACATGTGCAGAATTTCACGGTAAGCCTGCTCCAGGGCCAGAGAAGGAGTGTTCAGAATGTTCTGGTTGATGTAGTGGGCTTTGAATCTTGGTTTGTCCTGGTTTTCAGGGAACAGGCGGTCCATCAGCTTAGCCGAGTAATTGATGAACAGGATGAACATCAAAACCAGGGCGATGTTGAAAAAGGTGTGGGCATTGGCAATCTGCCTTGGCAGAGAATCCGATCCCATGAGAGCCGAAACAGTCACCACAAAAGCGGCGAATGGTTTGATGAAGGGATAGAATGCAATGGAACCGATAAACTTACGGATGGCGTTCCACCAGGCCGTTTTTCTCGCGCTGGCGCAGCCGCCGAGTGAGGCCAGCAGTGCGGTGATCGTAGTGCCGATGTTTGCGCCGAGAACTAAGGGAATGGATGTCTCCAGAGTGATCAGCTGTTGATTGGCCAGCGCAATCATAATACCGATTGTTGCGCCTGAACTCTGGATCAGAGCTGTAAAAAGAGTGCCGACAATCAGCCCATAGAATGGTGTTTCCAGGGATGAAAGCAAAGATATGAGCGGGGGATAATCTTTGAGGGGATGCATGGTGTCTGACATGATTTTGATGCCGTAGAAAACCATGCCGAATCCAAGAATAACAGCTCCAAGATGGGATTTCCGCTCATCCTTGGAAATGGCTTTGATAAAGAATCCGATGAAAATCAGCATGAGGGCGTAGTCGGTCAATTTGAAGGCGATGAGTTGAACGGTAAAGGAAGTGCCGATGCCTGCGCCAAGGGTGACGGCCATTGATTGCGTGAAAGTCATGAGTCCGGCTGAGACGAATCCCACTAAGAGCACTGTGGTGGCACTGCTGGACTGGATTACAGCTGTGATGAAGATGCCGATCAGCACCCCGATATACCTGTTGGCTGTAAAAGTTGAGAGAATGGATTTCATTTTCCGTCCTGCTACCTTCTGCAGGGCGGAATTGGTCACATCCATACCAAAGAGGAAAATCGCGAGTCCTCCGAGCATGGCAAAGAGCATGAACTTGATCCATCCCGGCTGGTGTACCCGGATGCGGTAATACTGATCTTCCTTTTCGCTGCCTTCATGATTGACGGAAATGATGACATCTGTGCTGTCTGGAACCGAAAATCCGATGGAGACCTCGACTGTGGCTATGCCTTCGGGATTTGTGACAACAGATTCCCGGCTGAGAGAAACAGCGTTTGTATGGGTGATAGCTTTGAACAGAATCGGTACATCCTGTATGGGACGGCCGCGACCGTCTAAGGCTTTGACCTGCAGCGGTCTTGACAGGAAGGAACCTGCAACGGCATTGAGCCCATTGTCTCCGACAAGGATGATTCTTGTTCCTCCTTCTCTGTTGGAGGCATATGAATATGAACAGGCATAAAGCAAAAACAGCAAAACCAGGAGAACAGTCAGATGTGCCTGCCGCTTAAACATATGTGGGATACCTTCTCCTTCATCGTTTCGATCGATGATCGAAAAAGTATAATCTACTAATAGTGAAGAATAGCATAGAACATTGCGACTGGCAAAAACTACTTGATACGAATGTTGCGGAACGAAAGTGGAAAACTGCTTCAATCCGTGGTATGCTGAATCGATCCGGCGCTGCCGGCCCGGATGAATTTCAAGGGGTGCCACATGGTCAACACTGAAGAAATGGTCAAGAAAATCACTGAGGAGATAGTCCGCAACTATGTCGGAGAAAAAAGCGTGGTCAGCGGGTATGCCTGCACTGTTTCTCCTGGAGGTATGCTGGTACCGGTTGCCGTTTCCAACAGGCATATTCACCTGAGCGAGAAAGATTTCAAGCAGATTTTTGGTCAGGATGTCAGTCTCAGCAAGCGCAACGACTTGTCCCAGCCAGGGGAATTCGCGGCCAATGAGACTGTTGCGCTTGTGGGACTGAAGGGGGTTATTCAAAATGTGAGAATTCTCGGCCCGTTCCGTAACAGTTCACAGGTCGAGATATCGCGCACCGACTCCTTTACTCTTGGAATCAAGGCCTCTGTCAGAGACTCAGGAGACTTAGCCGGTTCGCCGGGAATCATTATTGCCGGACCGAAAGGGGCTGTCACTCTGGGTCAGGGTTTGATCATAGCACGCAGACATGTGCACATGACACCTGAGGATGCTTCCAGGTTCGGGGTAAGGGATAAGCAGATGATCAAGGCCAGGATTACGGGGGAACGCGCCATGGTACTTGGCGAGGTTCTCTGCCGTGTTTCAAAGAACTACCGGCTGGAAATGCACCTGGATCTGGATGAAGCCAATGCGGCTTCAATCAACTGCGGTGCGCTGGTTGAAATCCTCCAGTGATAACAGTATTGATTCTGCTTTTGTGTTCGGATAACATGAATGGTCTGTGAATAAGCGAAAGCTGTATGTAAAACAACTCAATCAGGAGGAAAGATGAAAGAAGCTCTGGGCATGATCGAAACCAAGGGATTTGTTGCCATGGTCGAGGCCTCTGATGCCATGGTCAAGGCCGCCAATGTCCGCCTCGTGAGTTATGAAAAAATCGGCTCCGGCTATGTTACGGCCATGGTCAGGGGCGATGTGGCAGCAGTCAAGGCAGCCACTGATGCCGGAGCTGCGGCAGCGCAGAAAGTCGGTGAACTGGTGTCTGTGCATGTAATCCCCAGACCGCACGACAGTCTTGAGGAAGTTCTGCCGATCGGCAAAGGCGAGAAATAACGCTTCCGCTCTGCGGAACGGTAATCCATGATTTTAGGAAAAATCTGCGGAACAATTGTCGCCACGAAAAAAGATGAAAACCTGGTAGGGTTCAAGTTTCTCATTGTGGAAGAACTTACAGTTGAGAGAAAACCAGCCGGGAAGTTTTACATTACTGTCGACACAGTGGGCGCAGGAGCCGGTGAAGTGGTTTTAGTGGTTACCGGTTCGAGTGCCAGACAGACCGCCAAAACCGACAAAAAGCCGGTGGATGCTGCGGTAGTGGCGATCGTGGATACTATTTCTCTGACTAAGGCGAAGTAGATCTTTGTCACAGGGGTATTCCATGGCATATTCGGAACTCAGTGAGCACGATGTTAAAAAAATTGTCGAGCAGGTGGTCTTCCGCCTGAAACAAAAGCCGCCTTCCTCTCAAGCTCACATGGAACAGGCTGGTGTGAGCAGGAAAGAACCGCAGTCAGGAAACGGTCTTTTTGCACAGGTGGACGATGCTTATGAAGCCGCTTCAGTAGCTTTCCGCCAGTTGACTGGCATATCTCTGAAAAAGCGTGAAGAAATCATTTCTGCTTTTAAGTCCATGTGCCGTAAGGAAGTGGAATCGCTGGCCAGGGCTGCTGTCGAGGAAACCGGATTCGGCAGGGTCGAGGACAAGATCAAAAAGAATGTGCTGGCTATTGAAAAAACCCCGGGTCCGGAGTGCATCCAGCCTCGGGTTTATACCGGAGATCACGGACTGACACTGGAAGAGTATGTGCCATACGGGGTGATCGCGACTATCACGCCTTCCACCAATCCGGCCGCTACGGTCATCAACAACAGCATCAGCATGGTATCTGCCGGCAATACGGTTGTTTTCAATT
Organism: Candidatus Wallbacteria bacterium; assembly: GCA_028711905.1. Lineage (GTDB taxonomy): Bacteria > Muiribacteriota > JAQTZZ01 > JAQTZZ01 > JAQTZZ01 > JAQTRI01. Next base: position 5,588 of record JAQTRI010000190.1, read on the forward strand.
GTCACCCTTCTGCGCGCAAGGTTTCTCTGCGTGTCATCGAATTGATGAACGAGGCCTCGATCAGTGTCGGAGGACCTGTGAATATCGTCACTGGAATAGCTGATCCCACCATGGAAACCTCGAAAGCGGTCATGAATCACAAAAAAGCCCGTCTTGTTGTGGTTACAGGTGGCGAAGCTGTGGTCAGAGAAGCATTCAGAAGCGGGAAAAAAGTGTTGGCAGCCGGCCCGGGTAATCCTCCGGTTGTGGTCGATGAAACCGCGAATCTGGAAAAAGCCGGATCTGATATTGTCAATGGTGCTTCATTTGATAATGGGGTGCTTTGCACAGCTGAAAAAGCCGTTATTGCCGTGGCTTCTATTGCTGACGGACTTAAAGATGCCATGCGCCGGTCAGGTGCGTATGAACTGAAGGGGGATGAGATTGAGAAACTGTCCAAGGTCATTCTCAACCCTTCAGGCGGACCGAACCGTAAATTGATTGGCCGCAACGCAGCGGTGATATTGCGTGAAATCGGTATCCACGCCGGGGACAACATCAGGCTGGTATTGTGCGAAGTCAACCGCAATCATCCTCTTGTCACCACTGAACAATTGATGCCTGTCCTTCCTTTCACGCGAGTGAAAACTGTAGATGAAGCCATTGACCTGGCCTGTGAAGTCGAGGGAGGCAATCTGCACACGGCAATCATGCACTCTTTGAATATCGATAACCTGCACAGGTTCGCCCGGCAGGTCAACACCACGATTTTTGTCAAGAACGGTCCGTCTTACAGTGGACTGGGCTTTAATGGAGAAGGATACGCAACTCTAACGATCTGTACCCCAACCGGGGAAGGGCTTACTGCAGCGAAAACATTCACCAGGCAACGCAGATGCGTGATGGTGGATTATTTCAGGATTGTCTGATGGGTGAGCTTGACAGGATCAGGGAAGCAGGCATCATCGGCGGAGGTGGCGCTGGTTTTCCGACTTATTTCAAGCTTTCTGCCAAGGCTGAAGTGGTCATAGCCAATGGGGCGGAGTGCGAACCACTGCTGGCTTCCGACCAGTTTATAATGACCAGGCACCCTGATAAGGTTCTATCAGGGCTATTGATCGCCAAAAAGCTGACCGGTGCTTCACGCGCAGTCATAGCTCTTAAAAAAAAATACGAATGCTTTACAAGCGTCAGTACCCAAGCTGCGGCCGCCGGGATCGATGTTTTCGGTCTCGACAATTTTTATCCTGCCGGGGATGAACAGGTGCTGACTTATGAGGTTC